>PHEG01000448.1 GCA_002842835.1 Alphaproteobacteria bacterium HGW-Alphaproteobacteria-2
GCGAGAAAGCGCTCGAGCAGCACCAGTGCGCCGCCCTCTTCGGGCGTCACCGAAGGGCAGCGGACGAGATCGGCGGCCAGCGCCACGGGATCGACGGATCGGGACATGGAACACTCCTTGCAGGAGCGATAGCCGCTGGCGCACGCTGCCGCAACGCCTGCCGGGTCGGGAGAAAACCTGAAGAACGCGGTGCAACTGCATAGAACAATTGCCAAATGCGGTGATCTGGTCTAGTTTTTGACAAGAAAATGACCAGAGGCAGGTCAGGCGGAGCCGGAAACCGGCCCGCGAGCAGGACCAAGAACCAGGGACACTCCCATTCCAGGGGCTGCCCGGTCGTGGTCTGCCCTGCCCCAAGGCAGGAGCAGGCAGATGGTCCGGGGGCAGGAACTCGTTTACAACACCAACGCCACAGCGATGCAGATGGCCAACGAGATCTTCGGCGATGGCGTCACCGTCGTCAGCGCCACCTACACCGGGGACAGCCGCTCTTCGGCGATTTACAGTCGCGGCGACAACCTCTCGCCCGATGCCACACCCTCCGATACGGGCGTGATCCTCTCGACCGGGCTGGCCGCCGATTTCACCAACAGAACCGGCAACGCCAACCAGAACGCCGGCACCTCGACCAACACGTCGGGGCCCAACAACGACCCGAATTTCAACGCGCTCGCAGGCACAAGCACCTTCGATGCCTCGTTTCTCACCGTCAACTTCATCCCCCAGGGCGACACGCTGACGATGCAGTTCGTCTTCGCCTCGGAGGAGTACCCCGAATTCGTCAATTCGGTCTTCCAGGATGTCGTCGGCGTCTGGGTGAACGGCCAGCCCGTGCAGCTTTCGGTGGGTGACGGCACCGTGGACCCGTCCTCGATCAACACCACCAACAACCAGAACCTGTTCGTGGACAACACGGGCAGCAACTTCAACACCGAGATGGACGGCTTCACCGTCACGCTGACGCTGAAGGCCCAGGTGATCCCCGGCCAGGTAAACACGATCAAGATCGGCATCGCCGACGTGAGCGACTCGAATTTCGATTCCAGTCTGCTGATCGCGGGCGGCAGCATGCAGACCGCGTTCATCGCCTCCGACGACAGCGTGACCCTGGCCCCCGGCGCCAGCAAGACGATCGACGTTCTTGGCAACGACACCGCGGCCAACCCGGCCACACTGACGATCACCCACATCAACGGTCAGGCGGTGGGTGCGGGCAGCACCGTCACACTCTCTACCGGACAGCAGATCACGCTCAACGCGGACGGCACCTTCACCATCCTCGGCGATGCCGATACCGAAACGGTGAGTTTCACCTACACGGCGGTGGCGAACGGGATCAGCGACACCGCCTTCGTGACGATCAACCAGGTGCCCTGTTTCGTGCGCGGCACCCGCATCGAGACCCCCGGGGGCGAGGTCGCGGTCGAGGCGCTCGCAGTCGGCGATCTGGTGAACACGCTCGACGACGGGCCGCGGCCTGTGCGCTGGGTCGGGCGGCGGCGCGTGGCCGCCGAGGGCCGCTTTGCGCCAGTGCGCATCCGAGAGGGGGCGCTGGGCGTGCGGCGCGATCTCTGGGTATCGCCGCAGCAAGTGGATTATTTCCACCTGCTCTTCGACAACCATCAGGTGATCCGCGCAGAGGGGCTGGAGACCGAGAGTTTTCTGCCCGGGCCGCAGATCCAGTCGATGTTCGAGGCAGAGGTGCTCGAAGAACTCGTGGCACTCTTTCCCGAACTCGACCCCGCTACCGGGCAGGGCTATGGCGCCGCCAGTCGCCCCACGCTGCGCGGCTTCGAGGCCGGGGTACTTTCGGCGCGGCTTTCCTGAGCGCGGATCAGGCGTCGAACAGGGGCGTCATCTGCGCCACGATGACCGCGTTCTCGGCCAGGGCGCGAGCCATCAGCGCCTCTTCTTCCGCGCCTATCTCGAGCCCGTCAGCACGCATCTCGGCGGCGGTACCGTGGCCTTCCACGTCGAGCGGTGCAAGCCCCGCCTCGCGCAACACGGCGACCGTCTCGCGCAC
>PHEG01000449.1 GCA_002842835.1 Alphaproteobacteria bacterium HGW-Alphaproteobacteria-2
GAGAGCGGCTTGTCCACCGGGTAGATGACGCGCCCGTCGGCCTCGCGCTCCACCAGGTCGATCTCCTCGCCCATGGTCCGGCCCGTCACCGTCATGCAGTCCTCGTGGATGAGTCCGGCGCGGCGCAACTCCCGCATCACCACGGGCACCCCGCCCGCCTCGTAGAGGTCCTTGGCCACGTATTGCCCGCCGGGCTTGAGATCGACGAAATAGGGCGTGTCACGGAAGATCTCGCAGACGTCGAAGAGGTCGAAGTCGATGCCCGCCTCGTGCGCGATGGCAGGCAGGTGCAGCCCGGCGTTGGTGGAGCCCCCGGTGCAGGCCACAACGCGCGCGGCGTTCTCCAGCGACTTGCGGGTGACGATGTCGCGCGGGCGGATGTTGCGCTCGAGCAGCGCCATCACCGCCGCGCCCGAGGCTTCGGCGTAGCTGTCGCGGCTCTCGTAGGGGGCGGGTGCGCCCGAGGAATTGGGCAGGGCAAGCCCGATCGCCTCGGACACGCAGGCCATGGTGTTCGCAGTGAACTGCCCGCCGCAGGCCCCTGCCGAGGGGCAGGCGACACGCTCGAGAATGGCAAGCTCGGCATCCGAATAGTTGCCTGCCTGGTGCCTGCCGACTGCCTCGAACACATCCTGCACGGTCACGTCCCGGCCGTTGAGCCGCCCCGGCAGGATCGAGCCGCCGTAGATGAAGACCGAGGGCGTGTTGAGCCGCACCATGGCCATCATCATGCCCGGCAGGCTCTTGTCGCAGCCGGCGAGCCCCACGAGTGCGTCGTAGCAGTGCCCGCGCATGGTGAGCTCCACCGTGTCGGCGATCGCCTCGCGGGAGGCGAGCGACGAGCGCATGCCCTCGTGGCCCATGGCGATGCCGTCGGTCACGGTGATTGTGGTGAACTCGCGCGGCGTGCCACCCGATGCCTTGACCCCCAGCTTCACCGCCTGGGCCTGACGGTTGAGCGCGATGTTGCAGGGCGCGGCCTCGTTCCAGCAGGTGGCGACGCCGACGAAAGGCTGATGGATCTCCTCTTCCGAGAGGCCCATGGCATAGTAGTAGCTGCGGTGCGGCGCCCGGGACGGGCCTTCCGTCACATGGCGGCTCGGCAGGCGGGCCTTGTCGAAGCGGTGTTTCAGCATGGGGGCCTCCCTTGATCCTCGCTTCCGGGAATAGGCGAGGGGGCCGGGCAGCACAAGCGCGCGAAACCGCGCGTCAGTCCGCGTCGAGCCTGTTGCGCAGCTCGCGCAGAACCGGCAGCGCGGCGCGCACCCGCTCGGCCCCGATCGCCTGCACGACATCATGCAGGATCGGGCCGATGGCGGCGATGGCCGCATCGCGCGCCGCGCGCCCCGCCGGGCTGATCGTGACGAACTTTCGCCGCGCATCGTCCCAATCGGGGCGGATATGAACGTATCCCGCCACCTCGAGCTTGCGCAGCGTGTTCGTCATCGCACCGCGGGTCAGGTGGAACGAGCGTGCAAGCTCTGCCGGCGTGCGCTCGGCGTTGAGCCGGGCGAGGTGGTTGAGCACCGAGAAGTGGCTCAGCTCCATGCCCTTTGGCAGGGCGCGGCCGATGCGCGCGCG
>PHEG01000027.1 GCA_002842835.1 Alphaproteobacteria bacterium HGW-Alphaproteobacteria-2
TGCGGCGCAACAGATATCCGAGAAACTACGGGCCATCGCCGGGCATCTGCTCCAGATCGAAGCGGGGCGCATCGTGCTGTCATCGGGCAAGGCTTTCGATCGCGACCAGCCGGATCGCGAGATACCCGTCGCGACGCTGGCCCGCGTGGCGCTGCGCAACGTCGACCGGCTGCCGCCGGGCATGGAGCCCGGGCTCGAGGCCATGCACGCGCTAGACGGCCCGGGAGATGGCACCTATTCCAACGCCGTCCATGCAGCGGTAGTGGAGATCGACCTGAAGACCGCTAGGATGCGCCTGCGCCGCTTCGTGGCGGTCGAGGACTGCGGCACGATTCTCAATCCCATGATCGTCGAGGGCCAGATCCGCGGCGGCATCGTGCAGGGAATCGGCTCGGCCATGTTCGAGTACTTCATCTACGATGAGGAATGCCAGCCGCTGACGGTATCCTTCGCCGATTATCTCATGCCGCTCGCGCCCGACATCCCGCCGATCGAGGTCCACCACATCGAGACACCGACACCGCGGACTCCGCTAGGCGCCAAGGGCATGGGCGAAGGCGGCGCCATCGGGCCAGCCGCAGCCATTGCAAACGCGGTCTCGGACGCACTTCAGGTGCGGGTCGAGACCACGCCCCTGACGTCATCGCGGATCTGGGAACTGATCAAGAGGATGCGCGATCGCGCATGATCCACGCGGGTGGGTCATCTCGCGAGACCGGGCGGCCTCCCCGAGCGCTGCAACAAATCGTTCCCAGCATTCCTCATCACGTGCACTTGACAACCGGAAAAGGTTCATACTTAAAATATATACCCGCAAATAATGTTTACCGATGCCGGTTGGGCCGGCAGATGAAGTGAATTGGGGTGGATATGAATGTCACGACGCGAGCGATCGCGGTCGTCGGCGGCGGTAACGGCTCTTTCGCAGCCGTGGCCGACGCTGCCGAAGCTGGTCACCAGGTGCGCTGGTGGCGCCGCCGGATGGAGAGCTTCGGTCCCGTCACCGACAGTCGGGCCATCACGGTGATCGACCATGTGGGCACGCGCCGCGTTGCAGTGGTGCCTGCGGACGATCTCGGCGCGGCGGTTGCCGACGCGGAGTTGATCCTTGCCCCGATCCCGGCCTTCGGGCAGCGCGAGCTTGCCATCGCGCTTGCCCCGCACCTGACGGACGGGCAGGTGATATACCTGCCGCCGGGCACCTTCGGCAGCTACCTGATAATGCGTGCGCTGCGCGATGCTGGCTGCCGCGCCGACGTTGCCATCGCTGAAACCGGCACTCTGCCCTGGCTTTGCCGCAAGCAGGGTGCCGACGCGGTACGCATCACCACGCGGGCATCGCGCCTGCCGACCGGCGTGCTGCCGACCCGTCTGCAGGAGCATGCGCTTGCAGTGATTGCCGATGCCTTTCCTGGCGCGATCGAGCCGGTGGAGGACGCACTGTCCGCAGCGCTCATGAACGCCGGGCCGATCATTCATCCTCCGCTGATCCTTATGAATGCAGGGCCAATCGAACACTTCGACCGCTGGGACATCCACAACGAGGGCACGCAGCCCGCAATCCGTTCCGTGCAGGACGCGCTCGATGCCGAGCGGGTCGCCATCCGCGAGGCGCTGGGCTACGGCGGGCCGCATTTCCCGCTGGCCGATCACTACAACAATTCTAACTGGATGTACGGAAATCTGGCCCATGACAAGCTTGTCGGTTCGGGTGACTGGCACGAGACACTCGATCTGCATGAGCACCGCTACATGACCGAAGATATCGGCCAGGGGCTGGCCTTCCTGGTGTCGGTTGGTGACTGGGCGGGGGTGCCCTGCCCGGTCGCGCGGGGGCTGTTGTCCATCGCCGGTGCCGTGACAGGTCGTGATTTTTCGGCCGAGGGACGCACGCTTCATGCACTCGGGCTTGCCGGGACGGACCGCGTGGCCTTGCAGGACATGCTGCGAGAGGGACTTTGACGCATGGCGCTTGCGGCTGGGGGCAAGACAGGTGCGCAACCGGCCCGACTGGCCTGTATCGGGGCCGGGCGGATGGGACGGGGCATCGCCCACGCGGCGGCCTATGCCGGGCACGAGGTCGTGCTTCTGGATGCCAAGCCGCGCGATGCGGGAGAATTCGCCGCGTTCAAGGCCGATGCGCTTGCCGAGGTTGAAAGCGGTCTTGCCATGCTGGCGGGGCTAGGCGCGTTCGATGCGAGCACGATCTCGGCGATCATGGCCTTGATCAGCGTGCACCCTCTTGAAGCAGCCGAGGCAGCGCTGGCCGGAGTCGAGATCGTGTTCGAAGGCGTGCCCGAGACACGCGAGGCCAAGGCCGATGCCTTTGCCCTGTTCGACAGGGCCGCTGCGCCCGGTGCGATCCTGGCCTCGACCACTTCGACCATGCTCTCGACCGAACTGGCGGCGTTGACCGAACGACCGGAGCGGTTTCTGAACGCGCACTGGCTCAACCCCGCCTTTCTGGTTCCGCTGGTGGAACTCAGCCCGACCGATCAAACCGACCCTGCGGTTCTGGTCCGGCTGAAGGACGTTCTGGTGGGCATCGGCAAGGTGCCCGTTACCTGCCGCGCGGCGCCGGGCTACATCGTGCCGCGCATCCAGATGCTGGCGATGAACGAGGCCGCGCGCATCGTCGAGGAAGGCGTTGCCAGTGCCGAGGATGTCGACAAGGCGGTAATCTACGGCTTCGGGCTGCGCTTTGCAGTGCTGGGGCTGCTGGAATTCATCGACTGGGGTGGCGGCGACATACTGGCATATGCCAGCCGCTACATGACCGAGGCCACCGGCGAGTTGCGATATGCTGCACCTGATATCGTCGAGCGCAACATGGCCGAGGGGCGCATCGGCCTGCGGACCGGACAGGGATTTTACGATTACCGCAACCGTGATGCCGGTGCGTTTCGCCGCGAAAAGCTGGGGGCGTTCGTGCAGATGCTGCAACACCAGGGACTGATGAAACCCCCAATGACCAGAGCCGGAAAACCGTCCGGCGACGCTGAATAACGGGACATCCAACAGGAGGAGACCATGTTGAAACGCCTTTACAATGCCGCCCTTGCCGGGCTGGTTCTGAGTCTGGCGCCGCTGAGTGCGCAGGCGCAGGACACCTTGCGCGCGATCACCGCCTTTCCGAAGGGGCTGGCCTTTTCGCAGTCCTTCCTCGGCTTCGTCGACATGGTCAACCAGCGCGGCGAAGGTGTCGTGAAGATCGAATATATCGGTGGGCCCGAGGCGGTGCCGCAGAACCAGCAGACGGACGCGCTGCGCCGTGGCATCGTCGACATGCAGTATGGCCCCGCCAGCTTCAACCTCGGCCGCATGCCCGAGGCAGACGCCTGGGTCGGTTCGACCGTCACCGCGATGGAGGCGCGCGAGAATGGTGGCTTTGCGCTGATGCAGCAGGCCTTTCGCGACCGGCTAGGGGTCGAGTTGATCGCGCATATAGATACCGGCGTTCAGTTCCACATCTACCTGATCGACGAGCCACCGCTGACCGACGACGGGTTTCTCGACCTCACCGGGCTGCAAGTCCGCTCGCAGCCGATCTATCGCGCCTTCTTCGAGGCACTTGGCGCGGTCGCGGTTTCGGTCAATGTGCCGGACGTCTACACTGGTCTGGAGCGCAACACGTTCGATGGGGCCGGCTGGCCGATCATTGGCATCCGCGACCTGAACTGGGATCGCTTCCTGCGCTACCGGATCGATCCGGGCTTCTTCCAGACCGATCTGGGCATTGCGGTAAACCCCGACGCATGGGCTGCTCTGTCCGACGAGGCGCGGGCGATCATCGAGGAGGTCGCGGTCGAATACGAACAGATTTCGTATGACGCGTTCCAGAAAGAGATTGCCGCCACCGACGCCGCCGTGCGCGAAGCGGGCATGAAGGTGATCGAACTGGACGGCGAGACCCGCGCGCGCTTTCTGGACTTGGCCTACGACAGCGCCTGGTTGCGTATGAAAGAGGCGGGGAGCCCGATTCTGGAAGAGTTGCGCGACGCCTATTACCACCGCTGAGACAAGCCGCGCGGCGGGCCCCGGTCCGCCGTGCGCCAGGGGCAGGAGCGGGTGAAGATGCGGGCGATCTTTCGCGGGTATGACGGATTGATCGTCGGCCTCGCGGTGCTGGGCGGCGTGGCCTATGCGTTGGTGACACTGGGCATCATCGCCGATGTCGTGCTGCGCAACACCGGCTTCCGGCCCCTCCGCGCCACCAGCGCGCTTGTGGAATACGCAATTCTGTTCGCCACCATGGCCGCAGGGCCATGGCTCGTGCGGCAGGGGGGGCATGTCGCTGTCGACAGCTTCGTCGCGCTCATGCCGGACGGTCTGCGGCGTGTCGTGGGGGTTGCGGTGATGCTGCTCACCATCGCTGTGCTTCTGCTGCTGTGCTGGCGGTCCGGGCTGAACGCGATGGACGAGATCGCCTTCGGCGGAGTCGACATGCGCTCGATCAACATTCCGGGCTGGGTGCCCTATGGGTTGCTGGCGGGCGGTTTCGGGCTGATGGCGACCGAGGTGCTTCGCCTTCTGTTGCGGCGCGCAACGACAATTGGTGGCACCCAGTCGCATTGACGTGCGACGCCCGGAAAGCAGGAGATGTGCCGCATGGGCTGGGCCTGGTATGAGAACTTCGCGCTGATGATCGGTGCGGTGCTGTTCCTTATGGGGCTGGGTATGCCCGTGGCCTTCGCCTTCTTCGCGGTGAACGTCATGGGGGTCTGGGTCTTCATGGGCGGCATGCGCGGGGTTGATCAGTTTGTCACCAACGCCACCGCCTCGATCACCAACTTTTCTCTGGTTCCCGTCGCGCTGTTCCTGCTGATGGGGGAACTGTTCTTCAACACCGGTCTGGCGCGGCGGGTATTCGATGCGCTGGACAAGCTTCTGGGCGGCATCCGGGGGCGGCTGTCGTATCTGACGGTCGGCGGCGGGACGCTGTTTGCGACGCTATCGGGCTCGTCGATCGCGAACACGGCGATGCTGGGGGCCTCGCTGACGCCGGACATGATGAAGCGCGGCTACAAGAAGCACATGATCATCGGTCCGATCATCGCCACTGGCGGGCTGGCGATGATCATTCCACCTTCGACGCTGGCGGTGCTGCTGGGTTCGCTTGGCCGGATCGACGTCGGCGCTCTCCTGATCGCCGGGCTGATCCCGGGCCTGATCCTGACCTTCCTCTACCTCATCACCATCCGCATCCAGATCGCCCGCGACCCGGATGCGGCGCCTGGCTATGCCGCGACCCGCGCGCCACTGGGTGAGATCGCGCGTGCAATAATCGTCGACGTGCTGCCCACGGGTTTCGTCGTCTTCTGCGTCGTCGGGCTGATCCTGCTGGGCTGGGCCACGCCGACCGAATCCGCGGCTTTCGGTGCCGCCTCGGTCCTGGTGCTGGCGTTGTTCAGGCGCGCGCTCAGCGTCGATGCCATCGTGAGATCCTTCCGCGGCACGATCATGGTTTCGGGAATGATGCTGATGATCATCCTCGGCTCGACGACCTTCTCGCAGATACTGGCGTTTTCGGGTGCCTCCAGCGGGATGATCCGCTGGGCGACAGATCTCGACATGAATCCCTACCTGATTCTTCTGTCGATGTTCCTGGTGCTGGTCGTGTTGGGCATGTTTATGGACCAGCTCTCGATCATGATGTTGACGCTGCCGATCTTCATTCCACTGATCATCGAGATGGCGTTCGATCCGGTCTGGTTTGGCGTCATCATGCTTCTCGCGCTGGAAATGAGCCTGGTCACGCCGCCTTTCGGCCTGCTTCTCTACGTCATGGTCGGTGTCGGCCCGCCGGGAACAAAGATCGGCGAGGTGGTGCAAGCTGCCTTGCCCTATCTGGGCTGCACGCTGCTGCTGGTCCTGCTGCTGGTGATTTTTCCACAGATAGCGTTGTGGTTGCCTGGACGGATGATGAACTGAGGGAAGAACGATGCGCATCTGGTATCAGAGTTTCGTCGACGAGGAGAACGGCGCCACCTACTGGAAATATTTGCGCGCGCATCTGGCGCAGATAGCCGATCCGGGCACCGAGGTGGTGGTTCACGGCATTTCCCCGCACGACAGCTATGCCCACCCGATCGTCGAGATGCGCTGCGCGCGCGAGGTGGTCTGCAACGCAGTGCGTGCCGAGCGCGAGGGCTACGACGCCTTTGTCATCGGGCATTTTCAGGATGCGGGCCTCTACGAATGTCGCTCGGTCGTCGACATCCCGGTCGTGTCGCTGGGCGAGGCGACCATGCTGCATGCCTGTACCCTGGGCCAACGCAGCGGCATCGTGACGATCAATCGCCGGTTCATCCCGTGGTTCCACCACCAGATCGGCAAATACGGCCTGCGCGAACGCATCACCGGCGTGCATGCGATGCAGTTCGAGCCCGGGCAGATCCTGTCCGCCTTCGGCAGCGGCGATCGATTGTCCGAGGTCGCCGGTCTTTTCGAGGCGCAGGCCCGCCCGCTGGTCGATCAGGGGGTGGAGGTGCTGATCCCGGGCGGTGGCATCCCGATGCTGCTGTTCGCGCAGATCAACGAGCACCGCGTTGGTGACGCTCCGGTAATCAACGGCATCCCGATCACATTGAAATCGGCCGAGATGGCGGTGAAACTGAGGGCGCTTACCGGTCTCGGCGTCAGCCGCGTCGCCGAATACGTCAAGGCACCGGATCACGTCATCGAGGAATTCCTGGCCCATCCCAAGGGGCTGTGAAGGCTGCCACCCGGGACGTCCAGAGCGCCCTCGATATCCAGAACGAGCCGTCCGCGGGTCACCTCGCCGGCTTCAAGGCAGCGATGTGCCTCGGCGGCTTGCGCGAGCGGCAGGCGTCCGGCAACCTGCGGCCGGATCCGGCCGAGAGAGACCAGGCGCATCACCTCGGCGACCGCGTCGGGATCGTCGCTGATCGGCGCACGGCTGACGCGCACGCCAAACTGCGCGCTGCGGTCGATGATCGGCGCGGCGGTGAGCCAGACCAGATGTCCGCCCGGGGCCAATACCTGGTATGAGCGTTCATGCACAGAGCCTCCGACCAGGTCGAAGACTACGTCCTGCGGCGGCAGGTCGGTGAAATCCTCGGCATCGTAGGCGATTGCCCGTTCGGCGCCCAGACCGCGCACATAGTCGCGGTTGGCAGCGCGGCAGGTTGCGGTGACGCGCGCGCCCAGATGCTTGGCAAGCTGCACCAGCACGCTGCCGACTGCGCCTGCGCCGGCATGGACCAGGACGCGCTGGCCGGGTCGCATGCCGGCTGTGCGCGCAGCGATCCATGCCGAGAGACCGGCGTTGATCAGTGTCGTTGCCTCGACCGCGCCGACACCATCGGGCAGCGCCACAAGCTGCCCCTCACTGCAGAGGATCGCGCCCGCATAGGTACCGGCCGCCGCCGCCGCCGGTGCCATGACGCCGACGCGGTCTCCGGGCGTGAACCCCAGGACATGCGCACCCGTCGCCAGAACCACGCCGACCCCGTCGCGCCCCGGTGTCTTCGGCAGTTCCGGCGTGAAATGTTCTGCGAGAAGCCCCGCACGCAGCTTACAGTCGAGTGGAGAGACGCCCGCCGCCTTCAGCGCAACCAACACGTCGTTGGGTCCCGGAGGCATCACCGGAAGATGCGTCGGTTGCAGCACCTCGGGGCCGCCATGGTCTGCGTAACGTATCGCCAGCATGGTCAGAGGCAGGGCGGCGGGGCGAGGGGGCGCGGGCAAGGGAGCCACCATGTGTTCTACGGATCGCTCGAGGGCTTCACCTGGTGGCGGAGCGCATCGTGACTGCGGAAGGTCAGGCTAAACGATTGCGCACGCTAGTCACCCGAATCTAAAGTTCGCCACATAGGTTTTGCTGGGTTCGCTGGCAGAACCGCTTGACGGCGGCTAGGATTTCATCGGCGGATTTGACCCAT
>PHEG01000450.1 GCA_002842835.1 Alphaproteobacteria bacterium HGW-Alphaproteobacteria-2
AGCATCCCGATCGCGTCGGGCGCGGCCTCGGGCCCTTCCAGGAAATGTTCCCGAACCGTGATCTTTCCGGCGCGCAACCAATCGGCCAGCGCCGCCCGAGCTTCGGGGAACCGCTCGCGGTAGTCGAAGATCAGAAACCCCTGCATCCGGGAGCGCGTGACCAGCAACTGGCGATGCACACGTGGTCCGGTGGGGAGAGGGTTCCACTCGGCGATGGCTGCGGTACCGCAGATCGTTATACGGGCGCCTTGCGCCAGATGGGTCATTACTGCATCCGAAATCGGGCCACAGGTGTTGTCGAAGTAGCAGTCGACACCGCCAGGACAATGCCGGGCCAGCGCTTCGGACACATCCTCTCGCTTGTAGTCTATGGCGGCGTCGTAGCCAAACTCCGCGACGCACTGCCGCGTCTTTTCGGGACCGCCCGCGATGCCGACGGTCCGGCAACCGAGGAGTCGGGCAATCTGCCCAACGACCGAACCAACTGCTCCCGCGGCTGTCGAGACGACCACCATATCACCCGGTCGCGCGCCACAACACTCCAACAGGCCGAAATAGGCGGTTGATCCGTTTATCCCCAGGATCCCCAGGGCATAGCTCCGCGGAAGGTCGCTCTCGGTCACCTTGCGCGAGATCGCGGAACCTTCGACCAGCGCATGAGTCTGCCAGCCCAGAAGCCCTTCGACAACGTCTCCATCTGCAAAATCGGGATGGCGCGAAGCGATCACGTCGCCCACCGCGAACGCGCGCATCGGCTCCCCTATCCTGACTGGCGGCGAGTAGTTCGGAACGTCATTCGTCCATCCCCGCATGGCTGGATCGACCGACCAATGGGTGACGCGTACCAGCACTTGTCCGTCCTCCGGCATGTCGACGGAGGTCTCCCTGAGTTGAAAGTGCCGGGCGTCCGGAACGCCGACGGGGCGTGACGACAATACGACCTGGGTATTGCGCATGGATTGCCCCTCATCGGCAACGGGTGACTTCGGAACCTGGGCAAAAGTCAATCTGCAACGGCAACTCCGCGCTCGAAGCGGACGTTGTCAAGGCCGGAACTTTCGCCATGCATTATCGTTACTGCGCGCGGCCGAGTTGGCGCGCCCCGACCCTATTCCGCCGCCACGCCTTCGGTGAACTGCAGCCGCGCAAGCCGGGCATAGAGCCCGCCCTGGGCCACCAGCGCGTCATGCTTGCCCTCGGCCACGATGCGCCCGCCGTCGAGCACCACGATCCGGTCTGCCTTCTTCACCGTGGCAAGCCGGTGCGCCACCACGATGGTGGTGCGCCCCGACGAGAGCCGCTCGACCGCCTGCTGCACCGCGCGCTCGCTTTCGGCGTCGAGCGCCGAGGTGGCTTCGTCGAGCAGAAGTACGGGCGCGTCGCGCAGGATGGCACGCGCGATGGCGATGCGCTGGCGCTGCCCGCCCGAGAGCAGCACGCCGCGCTCGCCCAGTTGCGTGTCGTAGCCCTCGGGTAGCGCGGCGATGAAGTCATGTGCCGCCGCCGCCCGCGCGGCATCCATGACCTCCGCATCGCTTGCCACGGGACGGCCGAACCGGATGTTCTCGAGCGCG
>PHEG01000028.1 GCA_002842835.1 Alphaproteobacteria bacterium HGW-Alphaproteobacteria-2
CTCGATCCTTGCCGCGATCGGCGGCGTGATCGAGGAGCATCTGGTGGCGATCGGTTTCATCGCGGCGCCGGGCGCGGGGCTGAAGGCCGACCCGCGCGCTTCGGGCACGGTGGCGCCGCGCGGCGCGGTCTGCGAACGCTGCGGCAGTTTCGAGATGCGCATGATCGAGGGCTGCATGACCTGCGCGGACTGCGGCCACTCGCGCTGCGCCTGAGGGTCGGTCACTCGGCGGCGCGGCTGCTGCCGGGCGCGAGCCCGTCGCCCATCAGGTCCTCGACGAACAGGCTGATGAGCTGCGCCCGCCCGCTGGTGCCTGATTTTCGGTAGATCGCATTGGTCTGCGCCTTCACCGTGCCCGCCGCAGTCTGGCGCAACTCGGCGATCTCGGTGGTGGAGAAGCCCTTGATGACGAAGAGCGCCACGTCGCGCTCGGCGGGTGTCAGGCCCCAGCGCGCGAATCGGTCCTCGAGCATCTCCATGAAGGCGCCCGAGGCGGCGCAGCCGTTCCTCCATCGCGGCACTGCGGCGCCGCGTGCGGGCGAGCGCCACGGCGCCGAGCAGGAGACCCAACACGAGCCCCAGCGCCGCCCCCAGTTCCAGCAACTCGCGCGTCTGCCAGGCGATGGGTGCCGAGCGTAGCCCGAACACGCCCATGGCTATATCCGAGACGAAGAACACCGCGCAGATGGCCTGCAATGCCAGCACCGTGGCGACGGCGGGCCGCCCGTTCATGCCGCTACCCGCTCAGTCGTCATCGTCGTCATCGTCCCGGCTGCGCCGCAGCAGCGGCGCGCCCGGGGCGGCGCCCGGATCGAGCGGGCGGGCGTAGTCGCGCAACAGCTCGCCGGTGCGCGGGTTGAGGATGATCTCGCGCCAGATCCCTCGGCCCTCGGCAACGATGCGCACGCGTCCGAGCAACGTGTGTGACACCTCCTTCACCTGGAAGCCCATCTCTTCGAGCTGGTTCTCGACATCGTCGATCAGCCGCTCGACAGGCGATTTTGCCTCCGCCCCGGCGGCAAGGCCGAGGCAGAGGCCGAGAATGGCGATTGGGCGCGCGAGGCGGTCATGGTCGGCTCCGCCCTGGGAGAGGCGCGGCGTCAGTCGTCCCAGCGGTCGTCATCATCATCGTCATACCGGTCGTCGCCCCACCTGTCATAGCCGCGGCGGCGCCCGCGGTCATCCTTTCCCGACAGGCGCAGTGCAGCGCCGCCGCCGTCAAGCCGGGGGGGAGTTGTCAGGGCGGGCGCCGCCGGGCGTGTCTGCTCGTCCTGCCACAGCATCTCGCCGGTCGCCCGGTCGTAGAGTGCCTCGAGCCTGCGCCCCTCATGGCGCGCCTCGATCTTCACCTGCCCCGGCCAGAGGTCGATCTCGACCTTGCGGAACCCCTCGCGTTCGAGTTCTGCGAGGATGCGCGCGGTGAAATCATCCGCGAGGGCGGGCAGGGCGATGCCCGACAGGGCGCCGGCAAGAAGGATGCTTTTCATGATTCGGTCTCCTGTGATCGTTGCACGCGCCGCTGGCTGCAGCACGGGGTCATCACGGACCGAAACACCGCTGAAGGCCATTCACCCCGGGTTTAGGTGGGGATGGCTGCGCCTCCGGTTGGTGCGGCTAAACCTGAGTTTATGTGCTCCGATCAGAACCGTTCCACCCAGGGGCGCAGCGTGATCTCGTTCGACCAGGCAGAGCGGTCTTGAGCGACGAGTTGCAGGTAGGCGGCGGCGATCGCCTCGGGGTCGAGCATCGAATCGGGCGCGTCGGCCGGTTCGGTGCGGCCCGGGTTGCGGATGCCGCCGTCGATGTTGATCCAGGCGACATGGATGCCCTTTGGGTGCAACTCGCGCGCCATGCTTTCCGCGAGGCCGCGCTGGGCGAACTTGCCCATGGCGAAGACCGCCGATTGCGGAAAGCCCTTGACCCCTGCCGAGGCGCCGGTGAAGAGGATCGTGCCGCGCCGACCGTCCTCGACAGGCGCCTCCAGCATCAGCTTCGCGGCCTCCCGGCCCATGAGGAAGGCACCGAAGGCGGTGATCTCGACCGCACGGCGCACTTCCTCCGGGTCGAGTTCGGCGACCGGGCCGCGCACCCGGGCGGAGGGGTTGTAGATCGCCACGCGCGGGCACGCGTCGAGCCCGGCGAAGAGCGCGGCCATCGCGGCGGGGTCTGCCGCATCCATCGAGCGTGTCGCGGCTCCGGTCGCCTTCGCCAGCCCCGCCAATTTGTCCGCGTTGCGGGCGGCCAGCACCAGCCGGTAGCCCGCCGCGTGCAGTTGCCGCGCCAGCGAGGCGGAGAGCCCGTCGCCGACCCCGATGATGACCGCCAGCGGATTTGCCATTTCTGCCTCCCTCAGCCCGATTCCAGATCGAGGCTGGGGATGATGGGGAAGAAGGCGCCCCCCGACCAGACGCCGAACCAGCTTTCGCCGTTCACGTCTTCGTGGGTGCCGATCTCGACAAGGCGATAGAAGCTCTTGCGGTCGATGAGCGCCTCCAGCCGGTCGCGCACCAGCACATAGGGTGACGGCTCGCCGGTCTCGGGGTCACGTTCCACGCGGATGGGGTGGTCGGGGCCTGCTGTCGCCAAATCGTCTACATTCGTCAGAAAAGTGATGAGTTGTTCTCTTTTTTCGCCTTCCACCTCGAAATCCACCGCCACGAAGGGCGCGTCATCGACGGTGATGCCCACTTTTTCCACTGGTGTGACAAGGAAATAGCTGTCGCCATCCCTGCGCAGGATGGTCGAGAAGAGCCGCACCAGCGGCTTTCGCCCGATCGGCGTGCCGAGATAGAACCAGGTGCCGTCGCGCGCGATGCGCATGTCGAGGTTGCCGCAGAACTCCGGGTTCCAGAGGTGCACCGGCGGCAGGCCCTTTTTCGCTGCCGTGCGCGCCGCCGCGGCGATCGATTCCGCCGAGGGGGTCACGCGGTTTTGTGCCGTCTCCGATTTTGCCATTTGTCCCTTCCGTCTTACGTGCATTTAATGGGACTCATGGGGGCTTCGACAACCCCGGGCGGCAGGAAGGATAGGCGATGGCCGATGACGCGGGCGAATTGCTGACGGAAATCGAGGGCCTGGGGGGGAAGCTGGCAGCGGCGCGCGCCAGCATTGGCAAACGCATCATCGGCCAGCAGGGGGTGGTGGATCTGGCGCTGGCCGCGCTGCTCTCGGGAGGGCATGCGCTCTTGGTGGGGCTGCCGGGCCTGGGCAAGACGCGGCTTGTCTCGGCGCTTTCCACTGTCATGGGGCTCTCCGGCAACCGGGTGCAGTTCACCCCCGACCTGATGCCCGCCGACATCCTCGGCTCCGAGGTGCTGGAGACGGCGAGCGACGGGGGCCGCGCCTTCCGCTTCATCGAGGGGCCGGTGTTCTGCCAGCTGCTGATGGCCGACGAGATCAACCGCGCCAGCCCGCGCACGCAATCGGCTCTATTGCAGGCGATGCAGGAGCGCGAGGTGACGGTGGGCGGCGTGCATCGGGCGCTGCCCGCGCCCTTCCACGTTCTGGCGACGCAAAACCCGATCGAGCAGGAAGGCACCTACCCGCTGCCCGAGGCGCAGCTCGACCGGTTCCTGCTGCGCATCGACGTGCCCTGGCCCGACCGCGACACCGAGCGCGAGATCCTGCTTGCCACCACCGGCGTGGAGGAAGAACAGGCTGATGCGGTGTTCACTCCGGTAGAGCTCATCGCCGCGCAACGGGTGGTGCGGCGCATGCCGGTGGGCGAGGGCATGGTGGAACTGATCCTCGATCTGGTGCGCGCCTGCCGCCCCGACGGACGGGAGGCGGGTCGCGCGGTGCAGGAGGCGGTGGCCTGGGGCCCGGGGCCGCGCGCCGCGCAGGCGCTGATGCTGGGCGTCCGCGCGCGGGCACTGTTGCAGGGCCGTCTCGCGCCTTCGGCCGAGGATGTGCTGGCGCTTGCCCGCCCGGTACTTGGCCACCGCATGGCGCTCAACTTCGCGGCCCGCGCGCGCGGCGAGGATCTGGGCGCGCTGATCGACGCGGTGGCGCAGCAGATAACCCGGATCGAGGCAGCGGCTTGAGCGAGCCCGCCGCCATAGCCGCGCCCGCTGCCCTGCGTGGGCAGGCCGAGGCGGTGGCGGGGGCGCTGCCGCCGCTTCTCGCCGCGGCAGAGCGGCTTGCGGCGACGCTGGTCCTCGGTGCGCACGGCCGGCGGCGGCCCGGGCTCGGCGACGAGTTCTGGCAGTATCGCGCTGCCCATGAGGGCGACAGCCTGCGCGCCATCGACTGGCGCCGCTCCGGGCGTTCGGATTCTACCTTCGTGCGTCAGAAGGAATGGCAGGCGGCTCAATCGGTGCTGTTCTGGATCGACCGAGCGCAATCCATGAGTTTTGCGGGCGCGGTCGAGCGCACGGCGAAGGCCGACCGCGCGCGGGTGCTGGGGCTGGCCGTGGCGATCCTGCTCAACCGCGGCGGTGAGCGCATCGGGCTTCTCGAAGACCCGGAGCCTCCGCGCCATGGCGCGGCGCAACTGATGCGTCTTGCCGAGGCGCTGGCAGCCGCGGACGGGGCCGAGTATGGCACGCCGCCCGAATGCGCGATGCCGCCGGGTGCGCGCGCGGTTCTTATCTCCGATTTCCTCGGGCCTTGGGAGCCGGTGCTCGCCGTGCTCGCCCATGCCGCCGACCGCGGCGCCAAGGGTGCGCTGGTGCAGGTGCTCGACCCTGCAGAGGAGGCGTTCCCCTACCGCGGGCGCACGCTCTTTCGCAGTATGGGCGGAGGGGTGAGCCACGAGACGCTGAAGGCCGACCGGTTGCGCGGCCCCTATCTCGCGCGGCTGGCCGAGCGCAAGGCGCGGCTGGCTGACCTGGCCGCCCGCACGGGCTGGCAGTATCTCTGCCACCACACCGGCGAGGCGGCGCAGCCGGCACTTCTGTGGCTCTATCGCGCGCTTGAGGAGAGCTTCTGATGGGCGGTCTCGGCTCCATAGCCTTTGCCACGCCCTGGCTGCTCTGGGCGCTCGCCGCTCTGCCGGTGCTGTGGTGGCTGCTGCGCGCCGTGCCGCCCGCACCGCTTCGCCGCCGGTTCCCTGCGGTCACGCTGCTCCTGGGGCTGAAGGACGACGAGAGCGAGACAGACCGCACGCCCTGGTGGCTGCTCCTGCTTCGCTGCCTGGCGGTGGCGGCGCTGATCCTGGGACTGGCCGGGCCAGTGCTGAACCCGCGCGCGGCGGTCGACGGGCGCGGGCCGCTTCTGGTGCTGATGGATGCAAGCTGGGCCTCGGCACAGGACTGGGCGGCGCGGCTCGCACGGCTTGAGGCGCTGCTCGACGAGGCCGGTCGGGCGGGGCGCCCGGTGGCGCTTGCCGCGCTGAGCGACCTGCCCGCGGGCGGGCCCGCCTTCCAGTCGGCAGAGGCATGGCGCAGCCGCCTTGCCGGCATCGTCCCCGCCCCCTGGGAGCCCGCGCCGGAAGACGCGCTCGGGTGGCTGGAAGCGGGGCAGGACGTTCGCCACGAGACGGTCTGGTTCTCCGACGGGCTGGAGCGGCCCGGTCGCGCGGCGCTGCACGCGGCACTCGCCGCACGTGGTCCGCTCACCGTGATCGAGAGCGGCGTGCCGCGGCTTGCGCTGCTGCCGCCGGTTGCCGAGGCCGGGCGGCTCTTGCTGCGCGCCCAGCGCGCGCCCGGTGGCGGGGCGCAGGAATTTGCGCTCGTCGCCCGCGGCCCGGACCCGAACGGCGTGGAGCGCGAGCTGGCGCGCGCAGCGCTTGTGTTTGGCGCAGGCGAGAGCGCAGCAGAGGCGGCGCTCGATCTGCCGCTCGAACTTCGCAACCGCATCCAGCGCTTCGAGATTGTCGGGCAGCGCTCGGCGGGGGCGGTGAGTCTCGCCGACGACGCGCTCCGGCGACGCAAGGTGGCGCTGCTGGCGGGGCACGATGCGGGCGAGGCGGGCGAACTGCTCTCGCCGCTGCACTACCTGCGCCAGGCGCTGGCGCCGGCGGCGGAGCTCGTGGAGGGCCCGTTCGGCGATCTGATGCTGGCCGCGCCTGATGTGCTGATCCTTGCCGATGTGGCGCAGCTCGCCCCCGACGAGGCTCGGCGGGTGGAGGACTGGGTGCGCAGCGGCGGGCTGCTGTTGCGCTTCGCCGGGCCGCGGCTCGCAGCGAGCGAGCTGAGCCGCGTCGCCGAGGACGTGCTGATGCCGGTCAGGCTGCGCGCGGGCGGGCGCGACGTGGGCGGCGCGATGAGCTGGGGCGCGCCGCGCCGCCTCGCGCCCTTCGCTGCGGGTTCGGTCTTCGCCGGGCTCGACATCCCCGAGGAGGTGACAATCACGAGCCAGGTGCTGGCGCAGCCCGACCCCGCGCTTGCCGACCGGGTGGAGGCGGCGCTGGCTGACGGCACGCCGCTGGTGACCGCCAAGACACTGGGCGAGGGGCGGTTGGTGCTGTTTCATGTCACCGCGAATGCGGACTGGTCGAACCTGCCGCTCTCGGGGCTCTTCGTGCGCATGCTGGAGCGGCTGGCAGTGGCCGCGCGCGCCGCCGGGGCGGGCGAGGAGGCGCTGGCCGGGGTGACATGGACGCCCGAGAGCGTGCTCGACGGCTTCGGTGCGGCGATGGAGCCGGGCAACTTGCCCGGCGTGCCGGGCGCGCGGCTGGCCGCCGGGCGTCCGGCCCCAGATCTGCGCCCGGGGATCTATGCAGCCGGGCCGCGGCTGGTAGCGGTTAACGTGGCCGGGTCCGAGACCGTGCTGGCCGCGCCGGACTGGCCCGCGGGCACCGCGCTCGAGGGACTGGCACTGGCTGAGCGGCGCGATCTGGCAGGGCCGCTGCTGGTGCTGGCGCTGGGGCTTCTGCTGGCGGATGCGCTGGCCACGCTGGCGCTGGGCGGGCGGCTGCGGGGTGCCAGGGTGGCTGTCGTGGCGGCGGGGCTGGTGCTGGCGGCTGGAGCGGCGCCGCAGGCGGTCCGCGCCGACGACGCGCGCGCCATCGCCGCCACGCGCGAGACGGTTCTGGCCTATGTGCGCACCGGCGATCCGGCACTCGACCGGATCTCTGAAGCGGGGCTGCGCGGGCTTTCCCGGGTCTTGCGGCTGCGCACCTCGGTGGAGCCCGCCGAGCCCATGGGCGTGGACATCGAGACCGATGAACTGGCCTTTTTCCCCTTTCTCTACTGGCCGGTGACCGAGACGCAGCGACCGCCGGGCGAAGCCGCCTACGAGCGGCTCAACCGCTATCTGCGCGGCGGCGGGATGATCCTCTTCGACACCCGAGATGCCGATATCGGCCGTTTCGGCGGCGGTACGCCGCTTGGACGCGCCTTCCGCCGCCTTGCCGCACCGCTCGCCATCCCGCCGCTGGAGCCGGTGCCGCCCGATCATGTGCTGACCCGCACCTTCTATCTCTTGCAGGACTTCCCCGGGCGGCACAACGCGCCCGACGTCTGGGTGGAGGCAGCTCCTCCCGGCGCGGTGCAGGCCGAAGGCATGCCCTTCCGCACCCTCAACGACGGGGTGACACCCGTGGTGATCGGCGGCAATGACTGGGCGGCGGCCTGGGCGATCGACGCGAACGGCCAGCCGCTCTTGCCGGTGGGCCGCGGCTTCGGCGGCGAGCGCCAGCGCGAGATGGCCTTCCGCTTCGGGGTGAATCTGGTGATGCATGTGCTGACTGGCAACTACAAGTCCGACCAGGTGCATGTGCCCGCGCTTCTCGAACGGCTGGGGCAATAGATGGCGCGTGCGGTCGTCTTCGATCTCTTGCTGCCCACGCCGCTCTGGTGGGGGCTGGCGGCTCTGGCGCTGGCGGTCACGGCGCTCGCCTTCTGGCGCGGGCTGCCGGGCGCCTGGCTGCGTGCGCTGGCTGCGGCGGCGATCCTTGCCGCGCTCGCCAACCCCGCCCTGCAGGAGGAGGAACGCTCGCCGCTCGCCGGCGGGGATCGGCAATACCGAGTTGCGCATCGTGCGCATGGGCGATGCGCCCGCAGGCAGCGATGGCGGCACGCGGCTGATGGCGGCGCTGGCCGAGGCGCTGGCCGGGGTGCCGCGCGCGCGCGTGGCAGGCGCAGTGCTGATCAGCGATGGGCAGGTGCATGACGCCGGGGCCTTGCCCGATCTGCCCGCGCCGCTGCATCTTCTGCTCACCGGGCGCGCGACTGACTGGGACCGCCGCCTCGTTGTCGAGAACGCGCCCGCCTTCGCCATCATCGGCGAGGAGATCCGCCTCCGGCTGCGGGTCGAGGACCAGGGTGCCGTGCCCGCGGGAGGTGGTGCCACGATCGATCTGATGGTGGCCATGGGCGACGGGCCCGAGCAGCGCTTCGCGGTGCCGCTGGGGCGGACGATGGACGTGCCGCTTACGCTGACTCACGGCGGGCAGAACGTCATTACCTTTCGCGTGCCCGAGGCGCCGGGCGAGCTGACAGCGCGCAACAATGCCGCGGTCGTGTCGATCAACGGTGTGCGCGACCGGCTGCGCGTGCTGCTCGTCTCTGGCGAGCCGCATGCAGGTGAGCGCACCTGGCGCAATCTGCTGAAGTCCGACCCCTCGGTCGATCTGGTGCATTTCACCATCCTGCGCCCGCCGCTGAAGCAGGACGGGGTGCCAGTGGACGAACTCTCGCTCATCGCCTTCCCGACGCGCGAACTGTTTCTCGAGAAGATCGAGGATTTCGACCTCATCATCTTCGACCGCTACCGCCAGCGCGGCATCCTGCCGCCGCTCTATCTCGACAACGTGCGCCGCTATGCCGAGGAGGGAGGTGCGGTGCTGCTATCGGCTGGCCCGGAGTTCGCCGGGCCCGACAGCCTATGGCATTCGCCGCTGGCGCGCATCCTGCCTGCGCGGCCTTCGGCGCGGGTCATCGAGCAGGGCTTCTTGCCGCGCATCTCGGAGACCGGCGCGCGCCACCCGGTCACCGCGGGGCTGGCCGATCTGGCGCCGCGCCCGCCGGGGGCGGAGGGGCTGCCCGGCTGGGGGCGTTGGCTCAGGCAGATCGAGCTGGTGGAGCCCGCGGGCCAGACCGTGCTTTCGGGCGCCGAGGACGTGCCGCTTCTCCTGCTCGACCGGGTGGGCGAGGGGCGCGTGGCGCTGCTCGGCTCCGATCACGCCTGGCTCTGGGATCGCGGCTACGAGGGCGGCGGGCCGCA
>PHEG01000451.1 GCA_002842835.1 Alphaproteobacteria bacterium HGW-Alphaproteobacteria-2
TGAGTGCGCTCGCGCCCCCACCGACAGGCGCATCCGTTCCTGATCTCTCTGCCGCCTTTGTCCCTGGTGCGCTCCCGGCGAGGGCGCCCGCGCTCCTCAACCTGCAGGTCCCTGCGGCCGAATCTGCACCTCCCCCGGCGGCGCTTCCGCGTGCCCTGGCAACGGTTCGTCTGGCGAACGCCTTCGCGCCGCCGCCTCGGCGGTCGAATGCGCTTGCCGCGACGGCAGCAGCCTCTCCTGCGCCCCCGCGCGCACGACCCGCACTTCCGCCCATGCGATCCGAGCCCGTCGCCACCGCAGAGCCGACCCTCCGGCCACGGCCACGGCTTGCCCGTGCCGAGCCCCCCGCGTCGCTTGTCGCGAGCGACACTGGTCCGGCGGCTATCTCCGTCGAGCCTCGGCCTATGCCCCGTCCGATGCACGTCGCCGCCACACTGACCGGATCGTCGCAGGCGATCCACGCCGCGCCTCCACTCCGCCCGGCCCGGCGCAAGGCAGAACTCCTGACCGTGGCCGCCGTTGCGCCCGACACATCGCAGGATGCGCAACCGGCCCGCGCATCCGCCCCCGGCGGCGGCGGTCTGCTCGCTGCGCTCTTCCGCAAGGACAGCGGTGTTGCACCCCGCGCACCCGAAGCCCGGGCTCCGCGCGCCGCCGCGCTGCGCCTTGCCGCAGGCGGGACCTGCCCCGCCCATCTCGCCGACGCCATACCGATGCGGTCGCGCACCGCGCCGGGCGGCAATGCCTTCGTCGCCCGCCTCGGCGAGGAGAGCGGCGCGACCCGCGACCTTCTGGTTGCGGCGGAACTGCTTTCGGGCAACCTCCCGGACTCGCTGCGCAGACTTACGCCTGTCACTCTCTCCGGGGCAGACGCGGAGGGGCGGTTCCGCAGCGTCACTGTGTGTGTGATGCCCGATTACCTCGCCGTCGGCAGCGACAGCGATTTCGTGCGCCTGCCTATGGGCCTGCCCGCTGCAGCGCAGATCGCCGACAGTTTCGGCTTCGTCCTGCCAACGACGCGCATCGTCGATGCGGTCTTTGCCCAGGCAGGTCTGCGCCTCGCACCACGCCCCATGCCTCCGGGCGAACAGATGCGCACCACCAGCTATTTCCGCCAGCACAACGCCACCGTGGAACTCCAGCGCAGCAGCCTGCATATCGCACAAAGCACGCTGATCGCCGGACAGAAGAAAGACCTCGTGCTCAGCAACGCGCTGCGCCGCGTGCCGGGGCGGGTGGCGATCTACGGCTGGCACCGCGGCATCGGCCAGCCGATCCAGCCGCTCTCCACAGTCCATGGGGCGATGTATGCAGATTACAGCCATGGCGTGCGCCTCGTCAGCCGCACCGCCTTCGTGGATGGCCGGGCGGTGGCGCTGACCGACCTGCTCGCCGACCCGGCCTATGCCGACTTGCTGAGCGATGAAGGCCCGATTCTGGCGCCAGAACGGCTGATCGCCTCGCTCTACCGTTGAGTCGTGATTGCTTGATGCGCCGGGCGGACGCGGGCTAATCTGCGCGCGGTCCGCCGTGCGGGCCTGTCGGCAAAGTCGGTCAAGGGGAACCCGCCGAGGGCGTTGCGCTGGTGCGCGGGCTCTTCCGCGATCAGGTGGAGGCGCTGCGCGCGGGCATTGCGCGCAACATGGCGGAGCCGGGCCCCTATGCCGCCGAGAACCTCAAGCCCGGCGAGGCAGGCCGCTTCTTCGACGACTACTGCAACTGGGATCGCATCCCCGAGTTCGAGGCCGCTATCCGTGCCTCACCCGTGGCCGAGGTCGCAGCCGACCTGATGGGTTCGCGGACCGCGCAGCTTTTCCACGACCATGTGCTGGTGAAGGAGCCCGGCACATCGAAGCCGACGCCATGGCACCAGGACGGGCCCTATTATTTCGTCGAGGGCCGCCAGACGGTCAGCTTCTGGTCACCGCTCGATCCGGTGCGCGAGGCGACGCTGCGCTGCGTGGCGGGCTCGCATCTGTGGCCGCGCCCCGTGCTGCCGACGCGCTGGTTGTCGGAGGCCGATTTCTACCCGGACAGCAGCGCCTACCGCCCCGTGCCGGACCCGGATGCCGAGGGCATGACGATCCGCGAATGGGAGATGGAGCCGGGCGACGCCGTGGCCTTTCACTTCATGACCCTGCACGGTGCGCGCGGCAACGAGTCGGCCGCGCGGCGGCGGGCCTTCTCGCTGCGGCTCGTCGGCGACGATGCTGTCTATGTCGAACGACCGGGGCGCACCTCGCCG
>PHEG01000452.1 GCA_002842835.1 Alphaproteobacteria bacterium HGW-Alphaproteobacteria-2
CTCGCGCGACGTGATCGCGATGGCCGCCTCGGTCGCGCTCAGCCACAACTGCTTCGATGCCGCGCTCTTCCTAGGGGTCTGCGACAAGATCGTGCCGGGGATGGTGATCGCGGCGGCCAGTTTCGGGCACCTGCCCGCCGTCTTCCTGCCCGCCGGGCCGATGCCGAGCGGGCTGCCCAACGACGAGAAGTCGCGCGTCCGCCAGCGCTTCGCAACCGGAGAGGCCACCCGCGAGGAACTGATGGCCGCCGAGATGGCCAGCTACCACGGGCCCGGCACCTGCACCTTCTACGGCACCGCCAACTCCAACCAGATGCTGATGGAGTTCATGGGCCTGCACCTGCCCGGTGCCAGCTTCGTGAACCCCGGCACGCCGCTGCGCGACGCGCTGACCGAGGCGGGCGTGGTGCGTGCGCTGGCGATCACCGCGGCGGGGCGCGACTACACGCCCGCCGGTCACATCCTCGACGAGCGCGCCTTCGTCAACGGCATCGCCGGGCTGATGGCCACGGGCGGCTCGACCAATCTCGTCATCCATCTCATCGCCATGGCGCGCGCGGCCGGGGTGATTCTGGAGCCGCAGGATTTCGCCTACATCTCGGCGGCGGTGCCGCTGATGGCGCGGGTCTATCCCAACGGACTGGCTGACGTGAACCATTTCCACGCCGCGGGGGGACTCGGCTACGTGATCGGCGAATTGCTGGCGGCGGGGCTTTTGCACGAGGATGTGCAGACGGTCGCCGGGCCGGGGCTCGCGCGCTACACCGAGGAGCCGAAGCTGAGGAACGGGCGGCTGGTGTGGGAGGCGGGCGCAAAGGTCTCCGGCAACGAGGCGATCCTGCGGCCCCATGCCCTGCCCTTCCGGGCCACCGGCGGGCTGGTGCGGCTGACCGGCAATCTGGGCGAAGCGGTTATGAAGACCTCGGCGGTGGCTGAGGAACATCTGGCCCTGGAGGCGCCCGCGCGCATATTCGACAGCCCCGACGGGGTGAAGGCGGCCTTCCGGACCGGCGATCTGGATCGGGACACGGTGGTGGTGGTCCGTTTCCAGGGGCCGCGGGCGAACGGGATGCCGGAGCTGCACGCGCTCACGCCAATGCTTTCGGTGCTGATCGACCGCGGGCACAAGGTGGCGCTCGTCACCGACGGGCGGATGTCGGGGGCATCCGGCAAGGTGCCCGCCGCCATCCATCTGGTCCCCGAGGCGGCGGCGGGGGGGCTGATTGCCCGGCTGATCGACGGCGACCTGCTGCGGCTCGACGCGGGCACTGGGCGGCTCGAGGTGCTGGCCGAGGGGGTGGCGGAGCGCCCGGCGGCCGAGGCGCCCGTGGGGCACGACGCCGGGCTGGGACGGGAGTTGTTTGCAGCCTTCCGCGAGCGGGTGGGGGCGGCGACAGAGGGCACGGGCGTGGTGGTGTGAAGCGCCGCCGGTCGGCGACAACCCCGGGTCGCAAGCTGCCGGGATCTCGTCCGCCCTCGACCCGCGATCCTCGGTTCGGGGCGAAGCATCAGCCGAAGGCCCCTTCTGCAATCCAGCCCCCGCCGATTGCACTTATCCCTCGTCTGCCGCCTTCTGGCCCTACGGTGACGATCGAGCAGGAGATGCGCACCTCCTACCTCGATTACGCCATGAGCGTGATCGTCAGCCGCGCCCTGCCCGACCTGCGCGACGGGCTCAAGCCCGTGCACCGGCGCATCCTGTTCGCGATGCACGAGACCGGCAACACGCACGACAAGCCCTACCGCAAGTCGGCCCGCCCGGTGGGCGACGTGATGGGCAAGTACCACCCGCACGGCGACAGCGCGATCTACGACGCGCTGGTGCGCATGGCGCAGGGCTTCTCGATGTCGCTGCCGCTGCTCGACGGGCAGGGCAACTTCGGTTCGATGGACGGCGACAACCCGGCGGCCATGCGCTACACCGAGGTGCGCATGGCCAAGGCCGCGCAGGCGCTTCTCGCCGATATCGAGAAGGACACCGTCAATTTCCAGGACAACTACGACGGCAAGGACCGCGAGCCCACGGTCCTGCCGGCGCGCTACCCCAACATGCTGGTCAATGGCGCGGGCGGCATCGCGGTGGGCATGGCGACCAACATTCCGCCGCACAACCTGGGCGAGGTGGTGGACGCGACGCTGGCGCTGATCGAGAACCCGGATCTTACGTCCGAGGAGCTGATGGAGTTCGTCCCCGCCCCCGACTTCCCGACGGGGGGCATCATCCTCGGCCGCTCGGGCGCGCGGCGCGCCTATCTGGAGGGGCGCGGCAGCGTGCTGATCCGCTCGAAGACGAAGATCGAGGAGATCCGAAAGGACCGCTTCGCCGTCGTGGTCGAGGAGATTCGCCCATGTCCAGGACGAGAGCGACCGCACCGGCGTGCGCGTCGTGGTGGAACTCAAGCGCGACGCGACACCCGAGGTAGTGCTCAACCAGCTCTTCCGCTTCACGCCGATGCAGGTCTCCTTCGGCTGCAACATGCTGGCGCTGAACGGCGGCCGGCCCGAGCAGCTTACGCTGCGCGACTTCCTCAGCCATTTTCTGCGCTTCCGCGAGGAGGTGGTGGCGCGGCGCACGGCACATGACCTGCGCAAGGCGCGCGAGCGGGCCCATATCCTCTGCGGGCTCGCCGTGGCGGTCTCGAACGTCGACGAGGTGGTGGCGACGATCCGTGCCTCGGCCGACGCGCCGGAGGCCCGAGCCCGACTGATGGAGCGGCGCTGGCCCGCGGGTGCGATCGCCGAATACATCCGGCTGATCGACGACCCGACGCATACCGTCAACGAGGACGGCAGCTACAACCTCA
>PHEG01000453.1 GCA_002842835.1 Alphaproteobacteria bacterium HGW-Alphaproteobacteria-2
GCTGCACGCCGCGCTCTCGCTCGAGGGGCTTGAGGGGCTGGCAGGCCCGGCGGCGCACGGGCTGGCGCGGGAATGCGCCGCCGAGATCGGGCCCGCAGGTGGGCTGAAGAGCCGCAACCCCGAGGAGTTGCTCGAGGTGCTCACCCTGCTCGTCTGGGCTCTGGAGGTGCTGGCGGACGCGGGCCGCACCGCCGAGCCCGAACATGCCGCGGCGATTGCCCGCGCCGCGCCGGTGCTGCGCGCGCTGCGCCACGCGAATGGCAAGCTTGCACGCTTCCACGGCGGCGAAGCCGGGATCGAGGGCCGACTCGAACGCGCGCTTGCCGCCTCGGGGACGCGGCATTCCGCGGAAAGTCCGGCGATGGGCTATGCGCGTCTCGCGGCGGGTCGGGTGAGCCTCGTCCTCGACGCCGCGCGGCCGCCTGCGCCCGCCTGGTCGCATCGGGCCCATGCCTCGACGCTCGCCTTCGAGCTGACGGCGGGGCGCTCCCCGCTCGTCGTGAACATCGGACCCGGGGCGGGGTTCGGCCCCGAGTGGCGCCGCGCCGCGCGCTCCACTGCGGCGCATTCCACCGCTGAGGTGGACGGCTATTCCTCGTCGCGTTTCGGCCCGATGGAGGCGGCTGGCGACGGCTGGCGGGAGCCATTGACCGAGAACCCGGCCAATGTGCTGCTCCAGCAGGCGCACGGCCCCGAGGGTCACAGCGTGACGGCGAGCCACGACGGCTACGCGCGGAACCACGGGCTCACGCATCTTCGCCGCCTCGATCTGACGCCGGGCGGCGGACAGCTTTCCGGGGAGGACACGCTCTATGCGATGTCAGAGGACGAGCGCATCCGACTCGAGACAGTGCTCGACCGCCGGGGCGGAGAGGGCATCCCCTTCGCCATCCGGTTCCATCTGCACCCGGAGGTGGCGGCGGAGGCGGGCATGGGCGGGCTCGCCGTGTCGCTGACCCTCGGCTCGGGCGTCGGCTGGACGCTGGCGCGCGTGCAGGACGCGCGCGCCGCTCCGCGCCACAGCGCGGACGGCGGCGATGACCTGCCGCAGGACGACGAAGCCTGAAGGAGACCCCATGACCGATCTCGTGCCCCTGCGCCGTGCACTTCTGTCGGTATCGGACAAGACGGGCCTTGCCAATCTTGCCCGGGCGCTGGCCGCGCGTGGGGTGGAACTCGTCTCCACCGGCGGCACGGCTGCGGCGATCCGTGCTGCGGGTCTGCCGGTACGCGATGTCTCCGAATTGACGGGCTTTCCCGAGATGATGGACGGCCGGGTGAAGACCCTGCACCCGGCGGTGCATGGCGGGTTGCTGGCGCTGCGCGACGACCCGGCCCATGCGGCGGCGATGGCGGCGCACGGGATCCCGGAAATCGACCTTCTGGTGGTCAATCTCTATCCCTTCGAGGCGACGGTGGCGCAGGGCGGCTCTTACGCGGAGTGCGTCGAGAACATCGACATCGGCGGCCCGGCGATGATTCGCGCCGCGGCGAAGAACCACCGCTTCGTCACCGTGCTGGTGGATGTGGAGGATTACGACCGGCTGATCGGGGACATGGACCAGCATGGCGGCGCGACCTGTCCGAAGTTCCGCCGCAAGCTGGCCGAGCGCGCCTTCGCCCGCACCGCGGCCTATGATGCCGCTGTCTCGGGCTGGATGGCGGGGGCGCTGGATGTGGCGGCGCCGCGGCGGCGCGCCTTCGCCGGGCAACTGGCGCAGGCGCTGCGCTATGGCGAGAACCCGCATCAGGGCGCGGCCTTCTACCGCGACGGAACGGCGCGGCCCGGCGTGGCCACGGCGCGGCAGGTGCAGGGCAAGGAACTGAGCTACAACAACATCAACGATACCGACGCGGCCTATGAACTGGTTGCCGAGTTCGACCCGGCTGCGGCGCCCGCCTGTGTGATCGTGAAGCACGCCAACCCCTGCGGCGTGGCGCGCGGCGCGACGCTGGCCGAGGCCTACGCGCGCGCTTTCGACTGCGACCGGACCTCGGCCTTCGGCGGGATCGTGGCCTTCAATCGCCCGCTTGATGCAGCGACGGCCGAGGCGGTGACCGGCATCTTCACCGAGGTGGTGATAGCCCCCGGCGCGGACGCTGCGGCCCTGGAGGTCTTCGCGGCGAAGAAGAACCTGCGGCTTCTGCTGGCCGAGGGGCTGCCCGACCCAGGCGCGGCGGGGCTGGCCTTCCGCCAGGTGGCAGGCGGGTTCCTGGTGCAGGACCGCGACGGCGCCCGGCTCGATCCGGCGGCGCTCAAGGTGGTGACGCGGCGCGCGCCGACGCAGGCGGAGATGGATGACCTGCTCTTCGCCTGGGTGGTGGCCAAGCATGTGAAGTCGAACGCCATCGTCTATGCGAGGGCGGGTGCAACCGTGGGCATCGGCGCGGGGCAGATGAGC
>PHEG01000029.1:0-10581 GCA_002842835.1 Alphaproteobacteria bacterium HGW-Alphaproteobacteria-2
CATCACCTCTGATTTCGACACTTTCCTGAAGCTGCTGACCACGCAGATCCGCAACCAGGACCCGCTCAACCCTGTCAGCGCCGAGGATTTTGCCACCCAGCTCGCCACCTTCTCGGGGGTAGAGCAGCAGGTGCGCGGCAACGAACTGCTCGAAGGGATCGCCGCGCGGCTCGGCGGCGACGAGATCACCCAGCTCGCCGCCTGGGTCGGGCTCGAGGTGCGCGCGCCGGTCAGCGCCAAGTTTTCCGGTGCGCCTGTCACGGTGCATCTGCCGCCGCATGACGCCGCCGAAGGAGTGCAACTCGCGGTGCTCGACGCGGCGGGCGCCCGGGTGGAGACGCGCGCACTACCGCCCGGCGGCAGCACCGCCGTCTGGCCCGGAACCACCGCCACGGGCGCCACGGCGCCCGAGGGCTTCTATCGCTTCGAGCTTGAGCTGCTGCGCGATGGCCAGGTCGTCGCGGCGCTCCCGGCTGAGGTCTTCACCCCGGTGCGCGAAGCGCGGACGGGGCCCGAGGGCGCGCTGCTTCTTCTCGCCGGGGGCGAGGCGCTCAGCCCCGCGGCAGTGACGGCGCTTCGCCAGCCGGGCTGAAGCCGCTCAGAACAGCCACAGCGCCAGCACCCCCAGCGCCCCGGCCAGCGCACCCAGCGCCACCGGCAGAACCCGCGCGCCAAGACCTGGCGGGGGCGGAGGCGCAGGCGGCGCAACCTGGGCGCGCAGCGCCGCCTCGGCCAGTTGCGGCAGCTTCGGGCCGAAGCGCGCCAACACACGCGCCGTGGCCAGCAGATCGCGCGCCAGCGCCCGCGGGCCTATGCTGCGGCGGATGTATTCCTCCACCACGGGGCGCGCCACCTCCCAGATGTTGATGTTGGGATTGAGCGAGCGTGCCACCCCTTCCGCCACCACCATTGTGCGTTGCAGGAGGATCAGTTCGGTGCGGGTCTGCATGCCGAAGCGCTCGGTCACCTCGAAGAGATAGGCAAGAAGGCGGGCCATGGAAATCTGGCTCGCCTCCATGCCGAAGATCGGCTCGCCGACCGAGCGCAGCGCCTGTGCGAAGGCCTCGCGGTCGCGGTCGGCGGGCACGTAGCCCGCCTCGAAATGCACCTCGGCCACGCGCCGGTAGTCGCGCGCGATGAAGCCCATCAGTATCTCGGCATAGACGCGGCGCGTGTAGTCGTCGATGCGCCCCATGATGCCGAAGTCGAGCGCGATCAGGTCGCCGTTCGCTGCCACCTTGAGGTTGCCGTGGTGCATGTCGGCATGGAAATAGCCGTCGCGCAGCGCGGTGCAAAGGAACATCTGCAGCACCCGGTCGCCCAGCGCGGGCAGGTCGTGCCCCGCCGCCGCCAGTACATCCGGCTCGCCGATGGGCAGCCCCTCGGCCCAGTCGAGCACCATTACCCGCCGTCCCGAGAAGGGCCAGCGCACGGCCGGCACGGCGAAACCGGGATCGTCGGCCGTGCTGTCGCGGAATTCCGACGCGGCAGCGGCTTCGAGGCGCAGGTCGAGTTCCTTCATCACCACGCTCTCGAAATGCGCGATGACATCGACGGGTCGCAGCCGCCTGGCCCCCGGCGCCAGACGCTGGAAGAGACCGGCGGCAAAATAGAAGCTGTCGATGTCGCGCCGGAAGGCGCGCTCGATGCCCGGGCGCAGCACCTTCACCGCCACCACCTCGCCGCTGTCTGCCAGCACCGCGCGATGCACCTGCGCGATGGAAGCCGCGGCGACCGGCTCGCTGAAGGCAGAGAACACCGCGTCCGGATCGAGGCCGGTCTCGCGCCGGAAGGTCTCGCGCGCGGTTCCGGTGGCGAAGGGCGGCAGCCTGTCCTGAAGGATGCGCAGTTGCGTGGCGATATCCTCGCCCACCACGTCGGGCCGGGTGGAAAGGATCTGGCCGAACTTGATGAAGGCGGGCCCCATCGCCGAGAGCGAGCGTGGCACAGGCGGCAGCGAGGCATCGCCGGCACGCGCGAGCGGGTGGAAGGGCCAGCTCAGCACCCGGATGATAACCCGCAGATAGCCTGGCGCGCCGAAGGCATTCAGCACCGCGGCCATGGCGCCGTTGCGCTCGAAGGTCGCGCCGGTGCGGATCAGCCGCCAGATGTTGTGCGGGCCGCGCAAGGCTCAGAGCTTCCAGCCGGAGTGCAGGCAGGCCACGCCCATGGTGAGGTTGCGCCAGGCCACCCGCTCGAAGCCTGCTTCGCGGATCATCGCGGCGAAACGCTCCTGATCGGGGAAGCGGCGGATGCTCTCGACCAGATACTGGTAGCTCTCACGGTCGCGCGCGATGGCCTGGCCCATAGCGGGAATGACGTTGAAGGAGTAGCGGTCATAGAGCCATTGCAGCCCGGGGACGGGGACATGGCTGAACTCCAGCACCATCAGCCGCCCGCCCGGACGCAGCACGCGGAAGGCCTCGGCCAGCGCATCGGCGATGCGCGTGACGTTCCGGATGCCGAAGGAAATCGTGTAACGGTCGAAGCCCGCATCCGCGAAGGGCAGCGCCATGGCGTCGCCCGCGACCCAGCCGAGGCGGCCCTCGAGTGCGGCGGCCTCGGCGCGGCGGCGGCCCTCGGCCAGCATCGACTCGGTCATGTCGAGCACCACAGCCTCGGCCCCGGGCGCGCGCTTGAGGAAGCGGAAGGCGATATCGCCGGTGCCGCCGGCCACATCGAGCAGGCGCTGCCCGTCGCGTGGCGCGAGCCAGTCCATCATCGCATCCTTCCAGAGGCGATGGATGCCGAGGCTCATGGCATCGTTCATCACGTCGTATTTCGAGGCGACATTGCTGAAGACGCCATGCACCAGCCCGGCCTTGGCCTCTTCGGGCACCTCCCGGAAACCGAAATGGGTTGTCCTGCCCGTCTCTTCGCTCATCGCCCTTGCGCCCCGCGGCCTGCCCCCTCCTTATAGGCCGCGCGGGGGGCGGGGCAATGCGTCCTTTCCGACCAAGGGGATGGGATGCCCGAGCGGCTGACGGACGCGCGGGTGCTGGCACTCAGGCGGCGGTCGAAATACCTGCTCGCCGACCTCGACACGGGCGAGAGCCTTCTGGTGCATCTCGGCATGTCGGGGCGCATGCTTGTGCACCCCCTCGGGAGCGGCGCTCCGCCGAAGGTGCCGGGCCTCTTTCGCCACCTGCACCCGGCCCCGTCGAAGCACGACCACGTGACCCTCGACATGGAGGGGGGTGCGCGAATCGTTTTCAACGACGCGCGCCGCTTCGGGGCAATGGACCTGGTGGCGACGGCTACTGCGGAAGCGCATCCGTTGCTTGCCGGGCTGGGTCCGGAGCCGCTCGGCAATCACTTTAACGAGAGCTATCTCGTGGCGCGACTGCACGGGCGGCGCATGCCTGTGAAGGCCGCTCTGATGGATCAGCGCGTGGTCGCGGGGCTGGGCAACATCTATGTCTGCGAGACGCTCTGGCGCGCAGGCATCGCGCCCGCCCGCCGAGTGGCTAACATATCGGAAAGACGGCTCGCCGCTCTCGTCCCGGCGATCCGCGAGGTGCTGGCGGAGGCGATCGCGGCGGGCGGCTCGTCGTTGCGCGACTACCGGCAGACGAGCGGCGAACTGGGCTATTTCCAGCACGCCTTCTCGGTCTACGACAGAGCCGGAGAGCCGTGCCGAAAACCCGGCTGCCGGGGCACCATCCGGCGCATCGTCCAGTCGGGGCGGTCGAGCTACTATTGTCCTATCTGCCAGAGATAGCTTGATCGAGGCTGCGGTGGTGGTAAGGACTGCGGCCCGGAACAGCAGAGGGATGCCGCCATGGCTTACGAGACGCTGATCGTCGAGACCCAGGACCATGTGTGCCTCATCAGGCTCAACCGGCCCGACGCGCTCAACGCGCTCAACAGCACGCTGATGGCGGAACTCGCCAAAGCGCTGACGGCTGCGGACGCGAACGACAAGGTCCGCGCGATCGTCATCACCGGTTCCGACAAGGCCTTCGCCGCCGGTGCGGACATCCGCGAGATGTCCGAGAAAAGCTTCGTCGATGTCTTTGCGGGCGATCTCTTCGCGCCGCAGACCGAGGCCATGCAGAGGGTGCGCAAGCCCATCATCGCGGCCGTGGCGGGCTATGCGCTGGGCGGGGGCTGCGAACTGGCGATGGCCTGCGACTTCATCATCGCAGCCGACACCGCCAAGTTCGGCCAGCCCGAGATCAACCTCGGCGTGGTCGCGGGCATCGGCGGCACGCAGCGGCTCACCCGCGCGGTGGGCAAGGCCAAGTCGATGGACATGCATCTGACCGGACGCTTCATGGACGCCGAGGAGGCCGAGCGCGCCGGGCTCGTGAGCCGCGTGGTGCCCGCCAAGAAGCTCATGGAAGAGGCGATGGCCGCAGCCCAGAAGATCGCCGAGAAGTCGCGGCTCACCGCGATGGCGGTGAAGGAATGCGTGAACCGCGCCGATGAGACCACTCTGCGCGAGGGCATTCTCTTCGAGCGGCGCCTGTTCCACGCGCTCTTCGCCACAGAGGACCAGAAGGAAGGCATGAGCGCCTTCCTCGAGAAGCGGGAACCGCAGTTCCGCGACAAGTGATCAGCCAGGACCGGTGCGAAGGGGCTTTCCTTTGTCGGTGGAATGCCCTATCAGCCCCGCCAGACATGCGCGAGAGGCCCGCTCTGGCCGGAATTGCCCGGTATCGAACCCGGGGTCGGGTCTTTCCGTGCATACTTTACATGAAACGATCCGACGACGAGAGACACGCACATGGCCAACACACCCCAGTCCAAGAAGCGCGCCCGCCAGAACGAGGCGCGCTATGCCGTCAACAAGGCGCGCCGGTCGCGCATCCGCACCTTCCTTCGCAAGGTCGAGGAAGCCATCGGCAGCGGTGACAAGGCCATTGCGGCCGAGGCGCTTCGCGCAGCCCAGCCCGAACTGATGCGCGGCGTCACCAAGGGCGTGATCCACAAGAACACCGTGGCGCGCAAGATGTCTCGCCTGACCGCCCGGGTGAAGGCGCTCGGCTGAGAGTCGGTACTTCGACGCCCTGGCGCGGCGGCCCTCCGGGACCGCCGCTTTTCCTTCCGCAAACCCGGCAAAAGGGTGCGGCAGCGGCAACTGCGACAATCCGGTAACAGTTTTGTTGAGTCGTGCCCGCTTCTCCCCCGAGTCAAGCGTGAAGAGGTGTTGCCCGCGCGCGTCGCGGCTTGCTAGCGTCGTCAGGCGATTCACAGCGCACCTGGGGAAGTCTGGCATCATGAGCACGGGCGCGGGTCCGGGCGTTTCTGAACTGTCTCCGGAAGACAGTTGGAACGTTCTTGCGGAAAACGACGACGCCGTCCTGGTGGACGTGCGCACGCGTCCGGAATGGGCCTTCGTGGGGCTGCCTAATCTCGAGTCGGTGGGGCGCCGCCTGGTGCTGGCCGAGTGGCGCCACTTCCCAGACATGGCCGTGAACACGTCCTTCGCCGAGGCAGTGCAGGAGGAGTGTGGAGGGCGACTGCCCGCCACCATGCTTTTCATCTGCCGTTCCGGCGCACGCTCGCTGGAGGCCGCGCGCCACGTCGCGGCCTGGGCACGGGCGCGCGGCCAGGAGGTGCAGTGCATCAATGTCGCGGAAGGATTCGAGGGAGACCTGAACGACGACCGACACCGGGGTGAGGGCAATGGCTGGAAGGCCCGGGGCCTGCCCTGGCGGCAAACCTGACCCTGCAACCATAACAAATAACAAAACGGGTTCGACATGACGGAAGAGAACTGGGGGCGCGTCTGCGGCGAGTTGCAGCGCAGTGTGGGCCGAGAGACATTCGCGCGCTGGATCGCGCCGCTTGAATACATCGGGCTTGACGCAGGCGTGCTCACGCTCGGGGCCCCCAACTCCTTCGTAGGCGACTGGGTAGCGCGCAATTTCGGCGACGAGATCCTTGCCATCCTGAGCCGCGACAGGGTACGCGCCGATCGCCTGACCTTTCGGGTGACAAAGCCCGGGGCCGACGGCGCGCGGCCAGCGACCAACATGGCGGGAACCCCAACCGTGGCCGTCACCCCCGCCGACCCGGATCTGCCTGGCGCGCCGCTCGACCCACGCTTCACCTTCGAGAGCTTCGTTGTGGGCAAGCCCAACGAGCTTGCCCATGCCGCGGCGCGTCGTGTCGCCGAAGGTACGGGCGTTGCCTTCAACCCGCTGTTCCTCTACGGCGGCGTGGGCCTTGGCAAGACGCACCTGATGCATGCGATTGCCTGGGAGTTGAGCGCGCGCAAGCCCGGTGCGCGGGTGATCTATCTCTCGGCCGAGCAGTTCATGTACCGCTTCGTGCAGGCGCTGCGCTTTCGCGACATGATCGGCTTCAAGGAGCTGTTCCGCTCGGTCGATGTGCTGATGGTCGATGACGTCCAGTTCATCGCCGGCAAGGACAGCACGCAGGACGAGTTCTTCCACACCTTCAACGCGCTGATCGATCAGGGGCGGCAGATCGTCATCTCCGCCGATCGAGCCCCGGGCGAAATCGACGGGCTCGAGGATCGCATCAAGTCGCGCCTGCAATGGGGGCTCGTCGTCGACCTGCACCCGACCGACTACGAGTTGCGGCTGGGCATCCTGCAACAGAAGATCGAGGCGCAGCGGGTGCATTATCCCGGCATCGCCATCGCACCCGGCGTGCTAGAGTTCCTGGCGCACCGCATCTCGTCGAATGTCCGGGTGCTCGAAGGCGCCCTGACCCGGCTTTTTGCCTTCGCCTCGCTCGTCGGGCGCGAGGTCACGATGGATCTCGTACAGGACTGCCTCGCCGACATCCTACGCGCCTCGGACCGCAAGGTGACCGTGGACGAGATCATCCGCAAGGTGGCCGACCACTACAATGTGCGCGTCAGCGACATCCTATCGCAGCGCCGGAACCGGGCAATCGCCCGGCCGCGGCAGGTGGGGATGTATCTCGCCAAGATGCTAACCTCGAAGTCGCTGCCCGAGATCGGCCGCCACTTCGGCGGGCGCGACCACACGACGGTGCTCTACGCGGTGCGCAAGATCGAGGCGCTGCGCGCGGTGGACAGCCAGATCAACGAGGACATCGAGCTTCTGCGCCGTGCGCTCGAAGCGTGAACGGCAGAACTTGACCGCCGTGCGGCTTGCACCGAAAGTCCTACAAAACGATTGCTGCCGGGGGTGCAGGAGCTATGCTCGGCAACCCGGCACCTGCGAGGAGCGAGGGAGATGAAGGTCAGCATCGAACGCGGCGCGCTGCTGCGGGCAGTCGCCCAGGCGCAATCCGTGGTGGAGAGGCGCAACACCATCCCGATCCTCGCCAATGTGTTGCTCGAGGCCGCGGATGGCCGGTTGAGCCTGCGTGCCACCGATCTCGACATCGAGGTGCACGACCGGGCCCCGGCCGGGGTGGAGCGCCCGGGCGCCACCACCGTGCAGGCGCATCTGCTGCACGAGATCGTGCGCAAACTGCCCGACGGGGCGCAGGTGGCCCTGTCCGACGATCCCGCTTCGGGGCGGTTGACGATCAGCGCCGGGCGCTCGACCTTCTCGCTCGCCACGCTGCCCAAGGAAGACTTCCCCGTCATGGCCACGGCGGAATACACGACCAATTTCTCCGCCCCCGCACCGCTTCTGCGTCGGCTCTTCGACAAGTCGAAATTCGCCATCTCGACGGAGGAGACACGCTATTACCTCAATGGCGTCTATCTGCATGTGGCCGACGGCGAGGCCGGGCGCGTGCTGCGCTGCGTGGCGACCGACGGCCACCGGCTGGCGCGCATCGACGCGCCGCTGCCCGAGGGAGCCGAGGGCATGCCGGGCGTCATCGTGCCGCGCAAGACGGTGGGCGAGTTGCGCAAGCTGCTCGACGACGACGACGCCCAGATCGCCGTGTCGGTGAGCGAGACCAAGCTGCGCTTCGCAACGCCCGAGATCACGCTGGTCTCCAAGGTGATCGACGGCACCTTTCCCGATTACGCCCGGGTGATCCCGACGGGCAACACCCGGCGGCTGGAGGTAGACGCGGGCGAGTTCGCGCAGGCGGTGGACCGGGTGGCCACGGTCAGTTCCGAGCGGTCGCGCGCCGTGAAGCTGCAGCTCGAGGAGGACAGGCTCATCCTCTCGGTCAACGCCCCTGACTGCGGCGCCGCCGAGGAGGAACTGGCGGTGGCCTATGGCGACGAGCGCCTCGAGATCGGCTTCAACGCCAAGTATCTGCTGGAGATCGCCAGCCAGGTGGACCGCGAGAATGCCGTCTTCCTGTTCAATGCCCCGGGCGACCCGACGCTGATGCGCGAGGGCAACGACGCCTCGGCGATCTATGTCGTGATGCCGATGCGGGTGTGAGGGCGGGGCCGCCCCCCCCCTCTCCTGCCCCTGACGAGGCGGGTGCGGCGCGCGCGGCGAGGTCCGGCACCATGACAGGCCTGCGGCTGACAGAAATCACCCTCTCGCATTTCCGATCGCACCATGCGCTGCGGCTGGCGGCGGGCGGGCGCTCGGCGGCCTTCCATGGGCCGAACGGCGCGGGCAAGACGAACATACTGGAAGCGATCTCGCTCCTCTCTCCCGGCCGCGGTCTGCGCCGCGCCGCGCTCGAGGAACTGGCGCGTCAGCCCGAGGCGCTGGGATGGAAAATTCGCGCGATCCTGGACGGGCCGGGCGGCGCGCATGAGGTGGAAACCTGGGCCGAGCCGGGCAGCCCGCGCGGGGTGCGCATCGACGGCAAACCGGCGCGGCAGGCCGATCTCGCCCGGCTCTGCCCGGTGCTCTGGCTGGTGCCCGCCATGGACCGGCTCTGGACCGAGGGCGCGGAGGGACGGCGGCGCTTTCTCGACCGCATGACGATGAGTCTCCATCCCGATCACGCCGAGGCTGTGCTCACCTATGAGAAGGCGATGCGCGAGCGCAACCGGCTCTTGCGCGATCAGGTGGTGGACGGGCGCTGGTACGGCGCGCTGGAGCGGCAGATGGCCGAGACAGGTGCGGCGCTGACAGCAAACCGGCGCGCGGCGCTCGCCCGCATCGCTGCGGCGCAGCCGGGGGCGGATGGCCCCTTCCCCGCCGCGCATCTCGCGCTTGCCGAGACCGGCCCGGAAACCGCGTCGGACCTGGTCGTGGCGCTCGCCGCCGGGCGCGGGCAGGACCTGCGCGCCGGGCGCACGCTGACCGGGCCGCACCGCACCGATCTGGAAGCCATCTATGCCGCCAAGGGCGTGGCCGCACGGCGTTGCTCAACCGGCGAGCAGAAGGCACTGCTCGTCTCGCTTGTTCTTGCCAATGCCCGCGCCCTTGCTGGGGCCGGCGCGCCGCCGATCCTGCTGCTCGACGAGGTGGCGGCGCATCTGGACAATGCCCGCCGCGCAGCGCTCTATGACGCGGTCGCGGCGCTCGGCGCGCAGGCCTTCATGACCGGCACTGAGCCGGGACTGTTCGACGGTATGGGAGCGGGCGCGCAGCTTTGGGAGGTGACGATGGAGGCGGGCCTGTCGGTGCTGCACAGGGCTGAATGACCCCCGAACGTGTGAGCCTCGTCACGTTGGGCTGCCGCGATCTGGCGCGCGCGCGGGCCTTCTATGCCGCGCTTGGCTGGCGCGAGCATGCCGAGAGCCGCGAGAGCGTCGCCTTCTACCGGATGCAGGGTTCGGCATTGGCTCTCTTCGGGCTGGGCGATCTGGGCGCCGATCAAGGGCGCGCGACCGCGGCGCTTGGCACCGGGGCGATCACGCTGGCGCAGAACTTTCCCTCCCGCCCGGCAGTGGATGCCGCCTATGCCGCGGCGCTGGCCGCCGGGGCGACCGGGTTGAAGGCGCCCGAACCGGCCTTCTGGGGCGGCTATTCCGGCTACTGGGCCGATCCGGACGGCCATGTCTGGGAGGTTGCCCACAACCCATTCTGGGATCTGGCCGAAGACGGCGCGCTGATACTACCGGAGGAGAGCGGCGCATGACCCTGACGCTGGGCGAGATCGGGCTTTATGCCGGTGCGCTGCTGATCCTCTTTCTGACCCCAGGCCCGGTCTGGGTGGCGCTGATCGCGCGCGGCGTCACCGGGGGCTTTCACGCCGCCTGGCCGCTTGCCGTGGGCGTGGGCGTCGGAGACGTGCTCTGGCCGCTCGCGGCAATCCTCGGGCTCGCCTGGGTGGTCTCGGCCAACGCCGGGGTGATGGACGCGATGCGCTGGGTCGCCGCGGGGGTCTTCGTGGTGATGGGGATCGGCCTCATCCGCCATGGCGGACGGCTGCTTTCCCGGGGCGAGAGCCGCCTCACTCGGCCCGGGCTCTGGGCCGGCTTCATGGCCGGGGTGATGGCGATCGTGGGCAACCCGAAGGCCATTCTCTTCTATCTCGGCGTGCTGCCCGGCTTCTTCGACCTCACGCGGGTAACGGGCTGGGATATCGCCGCTATCTGCGCAATATCTGCGCTGGTGCCACTGACCGGCAACCTCGGGCTCGCGCTCTCGATGGACAGGGTGCGCCGCTTCCTCGCCTCCCCCGCCGCGGTGCGCCGCACGAACATCGCCGCGGGCGCGCTGCTGATCGGCGTGGGCGGGGTGATCGCGCTGTCCTGACCCTTCCCCTGCCGCGCCCGGCGCCCTACATGCGCGCCATGACCCATGTGCTGCCGCATCT
>PHEG01000029.1:10692-11576 GCA_002842835.1 Alphaproteobacteria bacterium HGW-Alphaproteobacteria-2
TGGACGGGCGCGCGCGCTCAGGGGCTGCATGACCTGCTGCTGGGGACCGCCGCGATCAACCGCCCCGAAGGCGTGTTCTGACCCCTTGCCCGACGCCCGCGAGGTGTTAGCCTTCCAACAATGGCAGGGAGGCGCGCATGGGCGAGCGACTGGTGATCCGCAACGTCGGGCTGATGCTCTCGGGCCGGATGGAAGAGCCGATCCTCGATGCCGACTGCATCCTGGCCGTGGACGGGCGCATCAAGGCCATCGGGCGCGCCGCCGACATCGACGCCGAGGGCGCGACGGTGGTGGACGCGCAGGGCGTGACGCTGGCGCCCGGCCTGATCGACAGCCATGTGCACCCGGTGGTCGGCGACTACACGCCGCGCCAACAACAGGTGAACTGGATCGACTCCACACTACACGGGGGTGTCACGACGATGATCTCGGCGGGCGAGGTGCACATGCCGGGCCGCCCCAAGGACATCGTGGGGCTCAAGGCCATGGCGATCGCCGCACAGCGCTGGTACGAGAATTTCCGCCCCTCGGGCGTGAAGGTTCTGGCTGGCGCGCCGGTGCTGGAACACGGCATGGTGGAGCAGGATTTCAAGGATCTGGCCGAGGCGGGCGTGACGCTGCTGGGCGAGGTCGGGCTTGGCTCTGTCAAGGACGGCAAGACCGGGCGGCAGATGGTGGACTGGGCGCGCAAATACGGCATCCAGAGTACCATTCACACCGGCGGACCGTCGATCCCCGGCTCGGGCCTCGTCGATGCCGACATGGTGCTGGAGACCGGAACGGATGTGATCGGCCACATCAACGGCGGCCATTCGGCGCTGCCCGACGACCAGATCAAGTGCCTGTGCGAGAGCTGCCGCGCCGGGCTCGAGATCGTGCACAAC
>PHEG01000454.1 GCA_002842835.1 Alphaproteobacteria bacterium HGW-Alphaproteobacteria-2
GCCGCCGCGCGCACCAACTACGACTACATCCTCATCGACACGCCGCCGGTACTTGTGGTGCCCGATGCACGCGTGATCGGCCGACACGCGGATGCGATCCTCTACGTCGTGCACTGGGACAAGACAACCCGCACCCAGGTGACCGAGGGGCTGGGCATGTTCAGCAGCGTGGGGCTGCGGGTCTCGGGTGTCACGCTCAGCCAGATCGACCTAGCGGGGATGCGCCGCTACGGCTACGGCGGGCAATACGGCTACGACAGCTACGGCACGAAGTACTACGACGCCTGAGCCCGGCGCCTGACCGGTCAACGGCTCAGACCGCTGTGAGTCCACCGTCGATGGCGATCGCCTGCCCGGTCATGAAGCTGTTCTCCGGCGCGCAGGCCCAGAGCATGGCCTGCACCACCTCATCCGTGCGCGCCACCCGCTGCATCGGGACGCGGCTCGCGATGCGCGCCTCGGCCCCTGCCCGGTCGATGCCTCGCACCTCGGCGAAGGGCGCGGCGAGCTCCGCGAAGAGCGGCGTGTCTGCGAAGGCGGGGCAGAGCGCGTTCACCCGCACTCCGTGGCGCGCCACCTCGTCGGCTGCCGCGCGGGTGAGCCCGACCACCGCATGTTTCGACGCGGCGTAGGCGGCAAGCCCGCCCGCGCCCACAAGCCCCGCCGCAGACGCGATGTTGAGGATAGCCCCCGCGCCCTGAGCCACCATCAACGGGAGCTGATGCTTGAGCCCCAGAAACACACCGCGCGCGTTCACCGCCATCATGCGCTCGTACTCGGCAAGCGGCGTCTCGGCGAGCGGCAACAGCGCCTGGCAGACCCCGGCGTTGTTCACCGCCACGTCAAGCCTCCCGAGGCGCGCCAGCACGTCGGCCACATGGCCCGCGACATCGGCCTCTTCGGTCACGTCCACCTCTGCGGCCAGCACCTTGGCCCCGGCGACGCGCAGCCCGTCCGCCACTGCCGCCAGCGCCGCACCGTCGCGGTCGGAGAGCGCGAGCGACGCCCCCTCGGTGGCGAAAGCGCGCGCGGCCGCGGCCCCGAAACCGGAACCCGCTCCGGTGATCAGCACCACGCGGCCCGCGAAACGCCCCTCAACCATGGTCGAGTGCCTGCACACCCAGCGCGGCATACAGCGGCAGGAGCGCCGCCATGCTGCGGCCCTTTGCCGGGTCGGCGGCCGTGCCATCTGCCACCCGCTTGGCGATGCCCTGCAGAATGGCAGCCATGCGGAAGAACGAGAACGCGAGGCAGAAGCCGAAATCCGCGATGCCCGTCAAACCGCGGCGGGCGCAGTAAGCGGCCACGAAAGCGGCGTCCGTGGGCAGCCCCTGGGCGGCGCGGTCCACCCCCGCGAGCCCGCGCCCGGCGCTGCCCGGGGGCATCTGCCACTGCATCACCACATAGGCGAGGTCGGCGAAAGGGTGGCCGATGGTCGAAAGCTCCCAGTCGAGTACCGCGCGGCAGATCGCCCCGTCACCGGAAAACAGCAGATTGTCGAGCCGGTAGTCGCCATGCACCAGCGCGCTCCGCCCGTCGTCGGGCGGCAAGCGGCCGCGCAAGCTGACGGGCGAAGTAGTTGCCGGGGCGACCGTAATCGGCAAGCCCCAGTGCCGCAGGGGCGAGCCCGTGCAACGTGGCGAGCACACGGTTCATCTCGTCGAAGACCGCGCGGCGCGCGGCACGCGGCAGCCCGGGCAGGCGCGGATCGTCGAAGCTGCGGCCCTCGACATGCTCCATCACATAGAAGGCCGAACCGATCACGCCTTCGTCCTCGCAGAGCGCCAGCACGCGCGCCACAGGCACGCCGCTGCCCTGAAGCGCGCGCTGCACGCGGAACTCGCGCTCCACCGCATGGGCGGATTTCAGCAGCGGACCGGGCGGCTTGCGCCGCAGCACCAGCCGCCCCGAGGGGCTCTCCAGCAGAAAGGTGGGATTCGACTGCCCGCCGGGCAGCCGTGCCAGCTTCAGCGGGCCGCGCCAGCCTGGCACATGCGCCCCGAGCCAGGCCTCGAGCGGCTGCAGGGGAGGCTCGGCGAGGTCGGCGGGCATGACGCGG
>PHEG01000030.1 GCA_002842835.1 Alphaproteobacteria bacterium HGW-Alphaproteobacteria-2
ACCGCGCCGCGCGCGGGCATCATCGCCGAGATCGCCGTTGGTGACGGCGCAACCTTCGACAAGGACGCAGTTCTGGTGCGTCTCGCCCCGCCGGAGGCGGACCCCGCATGAGAAAGCTGCATTCCCGCGTCAACACCGCCAGCGCCGAGTTCCGCCGCTACCACGCCCACAACACCGCGCTGGTGGCCGAGTTTCGCGCCCGGCAGGAAGCCTCGCGCCACGCCCGCCCGGCGCGCGATCTGGAGCGGCTGGAAAAACAGGGCAAGATGCGCCCGCGCGAGCGGATCGCGAAGCTGCTCGATCCCGCCACGCCGTTCCTCGAACTTTCCTCACTGGCGGCCAACATGGAGTACGGCGGCGAAAGTCCCGGCGCCAGCAGCATCGTCGGCATCGGCATCGTGTCGGGGCGCGAGGTTATCGTGCGCTCAGACGATCCCACGGTGAAGGGCGGCGCGTGGTACCCGCTGACGATGAAGAAGATCGTCCGCGCGCTGGACATCGCGATGGAGAACCGCCTGCCTGTGATCCACCTGTGTGACAGCGCGGGCGGCAACCTGACGCTGCAATCCGACCTCTTCCCCGACAAGTATGTCGGCGGTCGCATCTTCCGCAACCAGTCGATCCTGTCGAAGATGGGTGTGAAGCAGTTGTCGCTGGTCTTCGGCCACTGCACCGCCGGCGGCGCCTACATCCCCGGCCTGTCGGATTATTCCGTGATCGTGCGCGGCAGTGGTGCGGTCTTCCTGGGTGGCCCGCCGCTGGTCAAGGCGGCCACGGGCGAGATCGTCACTGTCGAGGATCTGGGCGGGGCCGACATGCACACCTCGGTCTCGGGCACCTGCGACTATCCCGCCTCGACCGAGGACGAGGCGATCCTGATCGGGCGCGAGATCGTGGCGCAATGGGACCGGCCGCAGAAATGGCCCGCGCAGTGGCAGGAACCGGAACCGCCCGCCTACGATCCGACCGAGATCTACGGAATCATCCCCGACAACATCAAGACGCAGTTTGACATGCGCGAGGTGATCGCGCGCATGGTCGATGGCAGTCGCTTCCACGAGTACCAGCCCGGCTATGGCACCACGCTGGTCTGCGGCTATGCGCATATATGGGGCTACAAGGTCGGGATCATCGCCAACAACGGGGTGCTGTTCAACGACAGTTCACTCAAGGGCGCGCACTTCATCGAATTGTGCAACCAGAACAATACGCCTCTCCTGTTCCTGCAGAACATCACCGGCTACATGATCGGGCAGGAGTACGAACGCCGCGGCATCACCAAGGACGGCGCCAAGATGATCATGGCGCAAAGCTGCTCGCATGTGCCCAAGTTCACGGTGATGGTGAACGGCTCGTTCGGGGCGGGCAACTACGGCATGTGCGGGCGCGCCTTCGACGGGCGCTTCCTGTTCGCTTGGCCCAACCACCAGATCGGCGTCATGGGGGGCGAGCAGGCGGCGAACACGCTGGTCGAGGTGAAACTGAACCAGATGCGCCGCGTCGGCCTGCCGGTCGACCAGGACGAGATCGACCGGCTGTGGCAGACCACCCATGCGGCCTATCAGGAACAACTGACCGCGTGGTATTCCACCTCGCAGATGTGGGACGACGGCATCCTCGATCCCGTCGATACCCGCAACGCGCTGGGGATTGCCATTGCAGCCTCGCTCAACGCACCCTTGGGACCACCGGGTTACGGCGTGTTTCGCTTCTGAGAGTTCTGACGGGGGACGGGATGACCTACGAGGATGTGCGGCTGGAGATCGCGGAGGGCGTGGCGCGGATCGTGGTGAACCGCCCGGCGCGGCGCAACGCCATGCGCGACCGGACGGCGGACGAGCTTCTGGCGGCGCTGCGCGCTGCAGAGGGCGACGACGCCGTGCGCGTGGTGCTGATGACGGGCGAGGGGGCGGCCTTCGGCGCGGGCTATGACCTTTCGACGCTCGACCCAGGCAGCGTGCCCGACCTCGCACGGGTTCTCGACGAGCATTTCAACCCGCTGGTGCGGGCGATGCGGGCCTCGCGCCTGCCGATCGTTGCGGCGGTGAATGGCGCTTGCGCCGGGGCCTCGGTTGGGCTGGCGCTGGCCGCGGACATCGTCATCGCCGGGCGGTCAGCCTTCTTTTACGAGCCCTTCGTGGGCATTGCGCTGGTGCCCGACGCAGGCAATACGCTGTTTCTGTCGCGCTTCGCGGGCCGCATCCGCGCCTCGGCCGCAATGATGCTGGGCGAGCGCATCGGCGGGGAAGAGGCCGAGCGCTGGGGCCTTGTCTGGCGCGTGGTCGCGGATGGCGCGCTGATGGCCGAGGCGCAGGCGCTCTGCGTCCGGCTGGCCGAGCGCGACCCGGACGCACTGGCCGCGACGAAGCGGCTGATCGCGCGGGCGGCAGAGCCTGACCTCAATCCGATGCTGGACCTGGAGCGCGACCTGCAGGGCGAGGCCGGGCGCAGCCCGGCGATGCGCGCCGCGATCGACGCCTTCTTCGCCGCCCGCGCGGGGAGCGGGTCATGACCGACCCCGCGCTGGCCCCCACCCGCTTCATCGACAGCGACCATCCGGCGATCCGCGCCTTCGCCGCCGCCCATGCCGGTACCGGGGACGAGAGGTCGCGCGCAGTCGCCCTTGCCGCAGCGGTGCGCGAGGCGGTGCCCTACAGCCTGTGGTCCTTCCAGCTGGAGCCCCGGGTCTTCGTCGCCTCGAACGTGCTTTCACTCGACGCGACCTTCTGCGCGCCCAAGGCGGTGCTGCTGGCGGCGGTGGCGCGGGCCGCCGGCATCGCGTCGCGCGTGGGCTTTGCCGACGTGCGCAACCACCTGTCCTCGCCCCGCTTCGCCGAGTTGATGGACACACCCGACTTCCATTGGCACGCCTATACCGCGCTGCGCATCGGGGGGCAGTGGCTGAAGGCCACGCCTGCCTTCGACAGCGCCCTCTGCCTGCGCCACGGAGTGCCGGTGCTGGAGTTCGATGGGCGCCGGGATTCGATCTTCCAGCCCTTCGACGCGGCAGGGCGGCGGCACATGGATTACCTGACCTTCCATGGTGAGTTCGACGACATGCCCTACGACCGCATGGCGGCCGAGCTGAGCCGCATCTACCCCCGCATGCTGACCAGCCTCGCGCGGATGCGCGAGGAGCGGGCGGGGTGAAGTCCCGGCCGGTGGCCCACCGTCACCTGCGTCAGCCGAGGACGCTCGTCACTGCTCGCGCCGCCGCGGCGACGATCCGCTCTGCCTCCTCGCGCGTGAGGCACAAGGGCGGCGCGAAGCCGAGGATGTCGCCTTGCGGCATGGCGCGGGCGATCACCTTCTCCTGCGCCAGAAGCGCCGCGGCGACCTGAGGCCCGATCTTCCGGGCGGAGTCGAAAAGGCGGCGGCTGTCCCTGTCCTCCACGAACTCGACCGCGCAGAGCATGCCTTCGCCGCGGATATCGCCGACATGGCGGTGATCGGCGAGCGCCTCGCGCATCGCCTGGATCAGGTAGGCCCCGACATCGCCCGCATTGCGCACGAGGCCAAGCTCGTCAATGAGCCTCAGGTTCGCCACGCCCGCCGCGGCGCCGATCGGATGCGCCGAATACGTCCAGCCGTGGCCGATGGGGCCCAACTCGTCGGTGCCCTGTTCGAGCACCTTCCACACCTTCTCCGACACGATCGACCCCGAGAGCGGCGCATAGGCCGAGGTCAGGCCCTTGGCGATTGTGATGATGTCGGCCTCGATGCCGTAATGGTCCGAGCCGAACATCGTGCCGAGCCGACCGAAGCCGGTGACGACCTCGTCGGCGACAAGCAGGATGTCGTGCTTGCGCAAGACTTTCTGGATCGCCTCCCAGTATCCTGCGGGCGGCGGCACGATACCGCCGGTGCCCAGCACCGGCTCGCCGATGAAGGCGGCGACGGTATCGGCCCCCTCGCGTTCGATCAGCGCCTCCAGGACATCGACGCAATGCTGTACGAACTCGACCTCGCTCTGCGCAAGGTTTTCGCGGCGATAGTAGTAGGGCGCCTCGGTGTGGATCACCTGTGCAAGCGGCAGGTCAAACTTCCTGTGGAAGAGATCGAGTCCGGTCAATGACCCCGTCACCAGCCCCGAGCCGTGGTAGCCGCGCCAGCGCGAGATGATCTTCTTCTTCTCCGGTCGCCCGAGAACGTTGTTCATGTACCAGATCAGCTTCACGTTGGTCTCGTTCGCGTCCGATCCGCCGAGCCCGAAATAGACCTTCGACATGTTCGAGGGCGCGCGGTCGAGGATCATCCGAGCCAGCGTGATCGAGGCTTCGGTGCCGTGACCCACATAGGCGTGGTAATAGGCAAGCTCCCGCGCCTGCGCGGCGATCGCCTCGGTAATCTCGGGCCGCCCATAGCCCACGTTCACGCAGTAGAGCCCGGCGAAGGCGTCGAGCAGGCGGTTCCCGTCGCGGTCCTCGATCCAGACGCCCTGGCCCGTGCTCATCACGCGGGCGGGGCTTTCTCCGCGGGCGTGCTGGGCGAGATGGGTCGAGGGGTGGAGAAATGTCTCCCGATCCCAAAGGTCGAGCTGATCGTTGGTAAGCATCGTTCGTTTCCTTCTCATGCCCAGGCGCGGCAGACGTACTTCACTTCGGTGAACTCCTCCATCCCGAGCCGGGAGCCCTCACGGCCGAGGCCCGACTGCTTCCATCCGCCGAAAGGGATGGGTGCGCCTGTGACCTTGGTGCGGTTGACGGCAACCATGCCGTACTGGAGCGCACGGGACAGCCGGTAGATCCGCCGGGGATCGCCGGTGTGGAGATAGGCGACGAGGCCGTATTCGGTGCCGTTCGCGCGGGAAAGCGCTTCCGCTTCGGTGTCGAAGGGCAGGATCGCGGCAACCGGGCCGAAGGTCTCCTCGCGCAGGATGGCGGCGTCCTCGGGCACGTCGGTCAGCACGGTCGGCGCGTAGAACAGGGGCCCGAGCGGCAGGCGCTTGCCGCCGCAGGCAAGCGTCGCGCCCTTTGTTAGCGCGTCGGCCACATGGGCCTCCTGCTTTCGCACTGCAGCCTCGTTCATCAGGGGGCCGATATCCGGGTCGTCCATGCCGGGGCCGATGGTCAGCGCCTTCGTGGCAGCGGCAAAGCGTTCGCAGAAGGCCGCGTATATCGGTCGCTGGACGAAGATGCGGTTGGCCCCGAGGCAATCCTGCCCGGAGGTCGCGAACTTCGCCTTCATCGCCTCGGCGACGGCGGTGTCGAGGTCGGCGTCGGCGAAGACGAGGACAGGTGCATGGCCGCCGAGTTCCAGCACCAGCCGCTTCACCGTGTCGGCCGACTGGCGGTAGAGAAGCCGCCCCACGTCCGTCGAACCGGTGAAGGACAGCGCGCGCACCCTTGGGTCGCGCGTCCAGGGTTCCACCACTTCCGGTGCATGACCGGTCACGACGTTGAAGACGCCGGGCGGAATGCCTGCGCGCTCGGCGAGCGCGGCAAGCGCGAGCGCCGAGAACGGCGTCTCGGCCGAGGGATGGCACAGCACCGTGCATCCGGCGGCCAGCGCTGCGGCCGCCTTGCGAGTGAGCATGGCGGAAGGGAAGTTCCACGGCGTGATCAGCGCCGCGACGCCGACAGGTTCTCGCCAGAGTTCGACCTCGGCGTCGGGCAGGTGGCTCGTGACGCCCTCGATGTTCGGTCGCTTGGTCTCCTCGGCGTAGAATTCGATGAAGGCGGCGCCGTAGTCGATTTCGCCGAGCGCCTCTGAAAGCGGCTTTCCCTGCTCGAGCACCATGATCCGCGCGAGATCCTCACGGTGTGAGACCATCTGCTCGAACCACCGGCGCAGCAGGGCTGAGCGCTCCTGCGGGAGCAGCCCCGCCCAGCCGGGAAAGGCCGCCTGCGCGGCATCGACGGCCGCGGCGGATTCGTCTGCCGAAAGCTTCGCCACCTCGCCGAGGAACTCTCCCGTGGCGGGATCGTAAACCGCGAAGGCCGCGCCCGACTCCGCAGCGCGCCATCGGCCTCCGACATAGGCGAAGGGCCGGACCAGCCGCTTGTCCGTAATCTCGTGCCGAGCCGAAAACGCCGTCGCCGACATCCTGTTCTCCCGCTTTCCGTCAACGACCAGAATGGCATCGCCGAGCGGGATGAAGCGCCTGAATGCGGGCGAGATGGCAGAGGATTCCTCTACCCGGCCAGTCGGGCGCAGGCCGGTTCAGTCCTGCCGCAGGAGAGCTTCGAAGGGCGGTGGGGCAGGGCCCTTCACCGGCTTCGTCACGACATAGGTGAAGTAGCGCGCAAGTCCGATCCGGGCATCGAGCAACTCATCGATGAGGCGTTGGTAGGCGTCGATGTCGCGCGTCACGATCTGGAGAAGGTAGTCGAACCCGCCGCCGAGCGCCCAGCAAGCAATGACCTCGTCGTAACGGCTCATCGCGGCCTCGAAGGCATGGAGCCGCGCGGCGGTATGGTCTGCAAGCTCGGCGGCGACGAAGACGGTGACGTGGGGGCCGAGCTTCTTCAGCGCGATCTCGGCGCGATAGCCCTCGATCAGCCCGGCCTTTTCCAGTTTCCGCAGCCGCTCCCAACAGGGGGTCGCGGACAGGCCGACGCGGTCCGCCAGCGCCGTCTTGGAGATCCGCCCTTCGGCGGAAAGGATCCGGAGGATCGCGATGTCGCGCGCGTCGAGCTTCATCACGGGGCCCCTCCGTACCACCTGGCACCCATCGCTCAGGCCCGGATGAGGCTTCCCGCCTCGGGAAAGCGGGCGCGGACGTGGGTGGCGATGGCAGTGTCCTGCACGCCGGTGCCGGTCAGGTCGCAGATCGTTATGTCCTCTGGCCGCCGTCGGCCCGGCTTTCGGCCGAGGATCACTTCACCAAGTTCGGCGGGCGTGCCCTTGTCCCAGAGCCCGGCGGCCAGTGCCGCGCGCAACTCGCCCAGGCGCTGGCACTGGCTGACCCGGTCGCAGACATAGGCATCGGCGCGGGCGAGGGCGGCGGGGTCGATCTCGTTCTTGCCGTCCTGGTCGGAGCCCATGGCGGTGACGTGCAGACCGGGGTGCATCCACTCGGCCCTGAGCACTGGCGCGCGCGCGGGGGTCGTGGTGACGACGAGCTGGCTCTCGGCCACCAGTGCCGCGGGGTCGGCCAGCGCCTCGGCCCTGACCCCGAGCGTGTTGGCCAGGTCGGCGGCACAGGTCCGGGCCTTCGCCATGTCGCGCCCATGGACGAGGAGACGCTCGAACGGCCGCACGAGATGCGCCGCGTGCATCTGCAGACGCGCCTGCACTCCCGTGCCGATCACCCCGGCCGTCTCCACCCGCTCGGGTGCCAGGTGGCGGGCTGCCACCGCACCGGCTGCGGCGGTGCGGATGTCGGTGAGATAGCCATTGTCGAGATAGAGCGCCTCGACGAGACCGGTGCGGGCCGAAAGAAGGATCATCAGGCCGTTCAGGCTTGCCAGCCCGATCTTCGGATTGTCGAAGAAACCGGGGCTGACCTTGATTGCGAAGCCATCGAAGCCGGGGATCCAGGCAGTCTTGACATCGACCTCGCCATGCACCTGCGACAGGTCCATCGAGAGGATCGGCGGCATCACCACCCCACCTTCCGCGAGCGCCGCGAAGGCGCGTTCGATGACGTCGATGACAGTCAGGTCCAGCCTGACGGTTTCCCTCAGCTGCGCCTCGGTGACGATCCGGATGTCATGCGCCATAGGCCCGTCCCTTCACCGTGAGATCGCCAATGGACACGTCCTCACCCGCCATGATCTTCGAGAACAGGGCCATGTCGAGGTTCCGGCCCGTGATGATTGTTGCAACCGGCCCCGGAGGCAGTGCCACCTTGCCCGCCAGAACCGCCGC
>PHEG01000455.1 GCA_002842835.1 Alphaproteobacteria bacterium HGW-Alphaproteobacteria-2
GGATGGTACCGCCTCCCCGGCTCGAACGGGGGACCCCCAGATCCACAATCTGGTGCTCTAACCAACTGAGCTAAGGCGGCACTCGGCAGGGCAGATACCCCCGGGCGACCATGATTGCAAGAGCCCAGCCGCCGCGCACGGGCTTGCGGCGGCGCGCCCGAGGCGCTAGCGAAGGCCCCTGCCAGCGAGCGGAGAGGGGCCATGGGCATCGACAGCGAGAGCGAGATCAGCGCCAGCCTGCAGATCGGGCCGACGACGCTCGGGATGGTGCGGATCTTTGTCGTGGCCGAGGGTGACATCGAGCTGCCGCTCGACTTCGAGCCCGACGAGGCCGACGAGATCGCCGAGGAAATCCGTGCCGCGGCACAGCGCGCGCGGGCGGCGGGCGCGCCGAAGAAGGGCGCCAAGGGCAAGACGCCGCGGGGCTGAGCGCCGCGCCCTAGTGGGGGCATGCGAAGGATGGATTGCAATTCAGCGGGGCACTTGCCGTAGCGAGTTCGAGCGGCTAGAATAGTTATGTAATAACATAATGGAGCTGATCATGCGCTTCCACCTGCATCCCGCCCGTGCGTGCTGCCCTCTGGCAGTGGCCATGCTTCTGCTGCCGATGACCGCTCACGCGCAGGTCTTCGAGGTCATCCACCCTGACGTGGAGCGGGGAGGGTTCGAGTTGGAGGTGCTGGGCGGCACGAGTCTTGCAGGCGTCGCCTCGGGTGACGAGCGAGCGGCCTTCGAGATCGGGCTGTCCTTCGGCGTCACCGATTTCTGGAAGACGGGTCTGGCTGTGGAGATAGCCGACCCAAAGGTTGGTCGTCTGGAATACGAGGCCACCGAATGGGAGAACATGTTCCTCCTGTTCGGCGACCATGGCGAGGATCACGAGCATGGCCACGAAAGCGGGGCCGGTCTCGGGGCTCTCGGGTTCTATGTCAAACTCGAAATTCCCAACGCTGGCGGCATCGACGACGGGGCCATCGTCGTCGGTCCTGCACTCGAGGCGCGGTTCGGTGCGGTGGAGACGGTCTTCAACCTCTTTGCCGAATTTCCATTCGAGGGCGGCGAGGATCCGGGGCTCGTCTATGCCGCGCAGGCCAGCGTGCCGGTGGCGGAGGGCCTTGCGCTGGGTGCGGAGGTGCATGGCGGCTGGGAGGGGGCATTCGGCGACGATGTGCCCCTCTCAGACAACACCCATGTCGCGGGGCCCGCTCTCTATGGCAAGATCGCGGCCGGACAGGGCAGGGTGATCGAGCCGCGGCTTGCGCTGCTCTTCGGGTTGACGGACGAGAGTCCCGATGCGGTGGCCTCTCTGAATCTCGAACTGAAGTTCTGAGGCCGGGCGCGGCTCAGCCTATCGTCTCCACCGGGCGCGCCGCGAGCGCGGCGCTCTGCTCGGGCGTGAGGTTCTCCAGCGCCACCTGCCAGGTGTGGATCGAGAAGACCACGGCACCGCTTTCGGGCAGGCGCAGCAGCGCCTGCCGCTCGGCGCGCAGGAACGGCGAGCGGGTGCCGCCCTTGCGCTTCTCCTCGTATTCGCGGCGCGGCTGGTAGAGC
>PHEG01000456.1:0-5199 GCA_002842835.1 Alphaproteobacteria bacterium HGW-Alphaproteobacteria-2
CGTCCTGCACCTGCTCGGGGGCCGCGCCGCCTTGAAGCGCTGGCTAGCCGGGGAGACGACCCTCGACCCTGCGGCCCTGCCCTACCGCGACGAGGTGCTCGCCGAACTGCGCGCCTGGCGCGCGGCAGGCGGGCGCACCACGCTCGTCACCGCTTCCGACCAGCTTCTGGCCGAGAGGGTAGCGGCGCATCTGGGGCTCTTCGATGCCGTGCACGGCTCGGACGGCGTGACCAACCTCAAGGGTGCGCGCAAAGCCGCGTTCCTCTCCCGGCACTACGGGCAACAGGGTTTCGTCTACATGGGTGATTCGCGCGCCGATCTGGCAGTCTGGAAGCAGGCAGCGGGCGCCATCACCGTGGCCGCCGGGCCGGGGTTGCGCGCCCGTGCCGAGGCCGCCTGCCCCGGCGCCCGCCATATCGGCGCGACACCCGAGCTGTTGCGCCCCATGCTGGCGGCGCTGCGCCCGCACCAGTGGCTGAAGAATATTCTGGTGTTCCTGCCGATGATCGCCGCGCACCGCTTCGAAGCGGGAACCATTGCTCTCAGCGCACTCGCGTTCATCGCATTCTGTCTCGTCTCATCGGCGGTCTATGTGCTCAACGACCTGCTCGACCTCGCGGCCGACCGGGCACATCCGCGCAAGCGCCTCCGTCCCTTCGCCAGCGGCGCGCTGCCGGTGTCGCGCGGGTTGCCGATGATCACCGCGCTCGCCATCGCGGGGGGCGTGCTCGCCCTGGCGGTCGGCCCGGTGTTTCTGGCGGTTCTCGCGGCCTATCTGGTTCTGACCACGGCCTATTCGCTTGGGCTCAAGCGCGAGGTGATCCTCGATATCCTGATGCTCGGTGTCTTCTACACGTTGCGCATCGCGGGCGGGGCCGCCGCCGCAGGGGTCGAGCTTTCGGTCTGGCTTGCGGCCTTCTCGCTCTTCTTCTTTCTCGCGCTCGCCGCAGTGAAGCGCCAGGCCGAACTGGTGGACGCGCGCGAGCGTGGCAAGCTCGATGCCGCCGGGCGCGGCTCGTGCTGCTCTACTGGGTCGGGCGCGTTGTCGTGGTTGCCCACCGCGGACAGATGCACGACGACCCGGTGATCTTCGCGCTGCGCGACCGCACCAGCCGGGCCTGCCTTCTCGCGGTGCTGAGCCTCACGCTCGCGGGGATGCTGGTGTGAGCCTGCAAACCCTCGTCGCCCGCTATGCCGCCTTCGCGCTGCTGGCGACGCTCGCAAATCTTGCCGTGCAACGCGTGGTGATCGGCTGGGCCGGGCCGGACGCAGGCTTCGTGCCCGCGCTGCTGGCGGGAACCTCGGTGGGGCTCGTGGTGAAATACCTGCTCGACAAGCGCTGGATCTTCGCCGACCCGGCCCGCGGGTTGCGCGCCCACGGGCGGCGCTTCACCCTCTACACGCTCGCAGGGGTGCTGACGACGGCCATCTTCTGGGGATTCGAGACCGCCTTCTGGCTCACGTGGCGCACCGAGACGATGCGCGAGGCGGGCGCCGTGCTGGGGCTCGCCATCGGATATGTGCTGAAATACAGGCTCGACCGGCGCTATGTCTTCACCACGGCGGGGGGGCTGCGATGAAGCTTGCAGGCTGGGGCTGCTACCCGCTGGCCGAAACGCGCCTTGCCTCCCCGCGCGACGAGGCGGCGCTGCGTGCCCTGCTCGCCGAGGGCCCGGCCATCGCCCGCGGGCTGGGGCGCGCCTATGGCGACAGCGCGCTGGGATCGGCATTGACCCTCGACATGTGCCATTTCGACCGGATGTGCGCCTTCGACGAGGGCACGGGCCAACTGGTGGCAGAGGCTGGCGTGCGGCTGGCAGATATCCTCGCAGCATTCCTGCCGCGAGGCTGGTTCCCCGCCGTCACGCCCGGCACGAAATTCGTCACCCTCGGCGGCATGATCGCCGCCGATGTGCACGGCAAGAACCACCACCGCATTGGCAGCATGGCCGCCTGCGTGGACTGGGTGGAGGTGATGGGCGCCGATGGCATCGTGAAGCACACCGCGCCGGGCGAGCCGCTCTTCGAGTGGACGCTGGGCGGCATGGGGCTGACCGGCGTGATCCTGCGCGCGGCGATCCGGCTGCAAGCGGTCGAGACCGGCTGGATCCGCCAGCGCACCCTGGCCGCACCTGATGCTGGGCGAGCATGCCACACGCGCCGAGATCGGTTCCCGCCCGCTCGTGCCGCCACCGCATCGCGCGCCCGGTGTGCCCTTCGATGCGCCCGGCTGGCTGCTCAACCGCACCACGGTGCGCGCCTTCAACGCGGCCTATTACCGCTGGGGTGCCTGGCACTCCGGCGAGGACCTGGTGGACTGGGATGGCTTCTTCTACCCGCTCGACGCGGTGGCGGGCTGGAACCGCATCTACGGCCGACGCGGCTTCGTGCAGTTCCAGTGCGCACTGCCGCCCGAGGCGGCACGCGAAGGTCTGCACGCGCTGCTCGCCGCAATCGCCGCCTCGGGCGAGGGCAGCTTTCTCGCCGTGCTGAAGCGGTTCGGCCCCGGGCGCGGGGGGCTGTCGTTTCCGAGGGAAGGGGTGACGCTGGCACTCGACTTCCGCACCACGCCGCGGGCGCTGGCACTGCTTGAGCGGCTCGACGCCATCACGCTCGACCATGGCGGGCGGTTCTACCTTGCCAAGGACGCGCGCATGTCGGCAGAGACCTTCGCGCGGGCGGAGCCTCGGCTGGGAGATTTCCGCGCGGCACGGGCAGGCTGGGGCACCGCGGGCCGCTTCGCCTCGCATCAATCGGAAAGGCTGGGGCTGTGAGCAAGGGAACCGTGCTGATCCTGGGCGCGACATCGGACATCGCCCGCGCCGTGGCGCACCGCTTCGCGGCTGCGGGCCACGACCTGATCCTCACCGCCCGCGACCCGGCGGTACTTGAGCGCGACCGCGCCGATCTTGCGCTGCGCCACGGTGTCGAGGTGCGTGCCCTGGCGCTCGACGCGCTGCGCCCCGAGAGTTTCGGCCCCTTCGCGGCGGCGCTCGACCCGTTGCCGAAGGTGGCGATCTGCGCCATCGGTGCCATGGGCGAGCAGCACGCGAGCGAGCAAGACCCGGAGACCGCCGCGCAGGTGATGCGCGCCACCTTCGAGGGGCCCGCGCTGATCCTCGGCGCACTGGCCGAGCGCTTCGCGGAACGTGGCTCGGGCACGCTGGTGGGCATTTCCTCGGTGGCGGGCGAACGAGGGCGCGCCTCGAACTACGTCTACGGCGCGGCGAAGGCGGGGCTGACCGCCTTCCTCTCCGGGCTCCGCAACCGGCTGGCGGGCCGGGGCGTGCATGTGGTGAGCGTGCTGCCGGGCTTCGTCGCCACCCGCATGACCGAGGGGATGGACCTGCCGCCGCGTCTGGTGGCGCAGCCCGAGGAGGTGGCCGAGGCGATGTTCCGCGCCGTCGTTCGGCGGCGCGACGTGATCTACGTGCGCCCAGTCTGGCGGCTGATCATGGCGGCGATCCGCGCGGCGCTCGCCTATGGTGCGCGCAACGCGACCCATGGAGACCCGAGAATGACCGACGAGACCGAATACACCCCGCCCCGCATCTGGACCTGGGAGGCCGAGAGCGGCGGTGCCTTTGCCAACATCAACCGCCCCGTGGCGGGCGCTACCCACGAGGCGGTGCTGCCGGTAGGCCGCCACCCGCTGCAACTCTACTCACTCGCCACGCCGAACGGCGTGAAGGTCACTGTGATGCTCGAGGAACTGCTCGCTCTCGGCCACACGGGCGCCGAATACGACGCCTGGCTCATCAACATCCGCGAGGGCGCGCAGTTCGGCAGCGGCTTCGTGGCGATCAACCCCAACTCGAAGATCCCCGCCCTGGTGGACCGCAGCGAGCCCGAGCCGCTGCGCGTCTTCGAGTCGGGCTCGATCCTGCTCTATCTTGCCGAGCCCATCGACCGCTTCACCATGGAGGCCAAGCGCCAGCTCGACGTGCTCGACCGGCAACTGGCCGAACGCGAATTCGTCGCCGGGGCAGACTACGGCATCGCCGACATGGCGATCTGGTCCTGGTATGGGCAACTATGCCTCGGACGGCTCTACGAGGCGGCGGAGTTCCTCGACGTGCAGTCCTACCGTAACGTCCAGCGTTGGGCGCAGGCGATCGACGCGCGCCCAGCGGTGCGGCGCGGGCGGATGGTCAACCGCAGCTTCGGCGAGCTCGAGCTACAACTGCACGAGCGCCACGATGCCAGCGACTTCGAGACCCGCACCCAGGACAAGCTGGAGGCCAAGGGCGCCGCGGCTCAGTAACCCGCGGCCCGGTCCACCAGATACAGCAACGGCTCGCCCGCCTCGCCGCGGCGGATGTTTTCGGCGATGACGCGGGCGGCGCTGGCGGGCCGGGTCTCGGCGGCGATATGCGGCGTGACGGTCACGCAAGGATGCGCCCAGAACGGATGTTCCGGCGGCAACGGCTCGGTGCGGAAGACATCGAGGGTGGCATGCGCGATGTGCCCCGCATCCAGCGCGTCAAGAAGGGCCGCATCGTCGATCAGCGCGCCGCGCCCGGGGTTGATTATCACCGCCCCCCGCGGCAGCCATGACAGTCGCTCGGCATCGAGCAGGGCCTCGGTCTCGGCGGTGTGGGGCAACAGCATCACGAGGATTTCCGCCGCGTTGAGCACACTGCGCAGTCCCGTCGCACCGTTGCGACACTCCACGCCCGGCACGTCCTTTTGTCCCCGCGCCCAGCCCAGTACGCGGAAACCCAGACCCGAAAGCGCCCGCGCCGCAGCGCTGCCAAGTTCCCCGCGTGACGCCATATCCCGTCCTGCCCGGCAAGGAATCTGTCCATCCCGAGATGATGGCGCAGCACATGGCCCGCGACATATTCCGTCATTCCCTCAGTCAGCCCCGGATCTACCATCCGCGTAAGCGGAATGGAAAGTGTGGGGTTGCCGACGATGCGCTCCACCCCGGCCCACAGGTTCAGAACCGCCCGGGCGCGGGTGAAGGGCCGGAAGTCGGTGAGCGGGCTGCCAGGGGCGTAGACGATGTAATCCACCCTCTCAGGCGCGGGTGCCTCTAGGGAAAGCTCCGCCGCCACGCCCGCCCCTGTCAGCGCGCTGCGCAGCGGTTCGGCATACTCGGCCCAGAGTTCTTCTCCGGCGGCGAAAAAGACGACCGGCCCGCTCATTCGCCACGCAACCGCGGGCGGTGGATGTGCCCGCTCTGTACCAGTCCGA
>PHEG01000456.1:5320-6588 GCA_002842835.1 Alphaproteobacteria bacterium HGW-Alphaproteobacteria-2
CCGACAAAGCCGAATTCCTCGGCCAGCACCGTGAAGATGAAGTCGGTATGCTTCTCGGGGAGAAAGTTGAGCTGGCTCTGGGTGCCCTGCATGAAGCCGCGCCCCGACCAGCCGCCCGAGCCCAGCGCGATCTTGGACTGAGTGATGTGATAACCTGCGCCGAGCGGGTCCTTCTCCGGGTCGAGAAAAGTGTCGATGCGACGGTACTGGTAGCCCTGCAACATTTGCCAGGCGGTCCCGCGCGAGGTCATCACCGCCGCCACCAGCCCGCTGCCCGCGGCGATCACCGCGGCGAAATAGCCCCAGTGCACCCCCGCGACGAACATCACCGCGCCCCCGCCAAGCGCAAGAAGCAGCGCCGTGCCGAGATCGGGCTGGACCAGTACGAGCCCCACCGGCAGGAAGATGAGCCCCAGCGGAATAATCAGCGCGACCGGGCGCGAAACCCGCTTGGGATCCACCGCGTCGTAATAGGCGGCCAGCGCCATCACGAGGGTGATCTTGGCAAGCTCAGAAGGCTGAAGCCGCATGAAGCCAATGTCGATCCAGCGCGTAGCCCCCATCGAGGTGTCGCCGAAGAACTCCACCCCGACGAGTAACAGCAGCGAAACCCCGTAGGCCACGCCCGCAATGTTCCGCCAGAACCAGATCGGCACGAAGGCGACGATCAGCATCAGCGTCACCCCGAGAGTGAAACGTTGCGCCTGCGCCTTGGCCCAGGGCTCCACCGAACCGCCCGCGACGGAGTAGAGCGCGACGAAACCCACCGCGGCGATAGCGCAGATGACGAGAAACAGCCCCCAGTGGAAATGCAGCAGCTTCCGCCAGCCGCTCGGCACGCTCCGGACGTTATACTCGAGATAGCTCACGCACGCCCCCGCTGCTCGGCGGGGCGTCGCGGGTCGCGCAACTGCAGGGTCTCGAAAAGCGCACGGACGTTCTCGCGCTGGGCGGCCGGGTAGTCGTCGAGCGGCGGCAGACCGCCGCGCAGCGCGTAGAGCATCACATCCCGCGCAATGGGCGCCGCGACCGCGGCACCGCCGCCGCCATGCTCGACGACGACGGAGACGGCATAGCGTGGCGCGGTGAAGGGTGCGAAAGCGACGTAGAGCGCGTGGTCGCGCCGGTTCCAGGGCAGGTCCTCGTTGCGGAACACGCCGCGGCGGCGCTCTTCCTCGGTGATGTTGCGCACCTGGCTGGTGCCGGTCTTGCCCGCCATACGCAGATCCTGCGTCTCGATGCGCGTGTTCCAGGCGGTACCGCGACTG
>PHEG01000457.1 GCA_002842835.1 Alphaproteobacteria bacterium HGW-Alphaproteobacteria-2
GTCGGCGATGCCCACTGCGGTGATCACCGAATCGAGCGAGAAGATCATGTCGAGCAGCATGATCTGGAAGATCACCGCACCGAAGCCCGCCGCCACGGCGCGCGCCTCATGCGCCTCGCCCTCGACCTCGGCAAAGATCTCGGTCGAGGCCTTCCAGAGCAGGAAGAGCCCGCCCGCGAGCAGGATCAGGTCGCGCCAGCTTACCGGATGGCCCAGAACCTGTACGAACGGCTCGGTCAGCGACACGATCCAGGAGATGGAGAAGAGCAGCAGCACCCGCAGCACCAGCGCGCCCGCGAGCCCGATCATGCGCGCCCGCCGCTGCTGGTGTGCTGGCAACCGCTGCGCGGCGATCGAGATGAAGATCACGTTGTCCACGCCCAGCACGATTTCCAGGATGGTCAGTGTGGCGAAAGAGATCCAGACGGCCGGATCGGACAGAAGCTCAAGCATCGGTTTCCCCGTAAAGATCACGCGGCCATCATGCGCGGAACCGCACGCCTCACAATCCCGGAGTCGGCCGCTGTCCTGCGGGTTCGGCCCTCAGTCCGCGAACTCCACCAGCAGGTCCTTGGCATCGATCTGCGCCCCAGGCGCGACATGCACCGCCTTGACCATCGCATCGCGGTCTGCGTGCAGGCCCGTCTCCATCTTCATCGCCTCGATGGTCAGCAGCAGGTCGCCCTTCCTCACCCGCGCCCCCACATGCGCCGCGACCGAGGCCACCACGCCCGGCATCGGGGCGCCCAGATGCGCGGGATTGGTCTCGTCGGCCTTGGGACGGGCGGCGCGGCTGGCCTTCGCCTTGCGGTCGGGCACACGGATCACCCGGGGCTGACCATTCAACTCGAAGAACACCTTGACCTCGCCGTCCTCGCCGGTCTCGCCCACCGCCTGAAGCCTGATCTCCAGCGTCTTGCCCGGGTCGATCTCGGCGGTGATCTCCTCTCCTGGCTCCATGCCGTAGAAGAAGGCGCGTGTGGGAAGGGTGCGCACCGGGCCGTAGATGCGATGGCGCCCCATGTAGTCGAGATAGACCTTGGGATACATCAGATAGCCCGCGAGGTCCTCGTCATCGACGCTGAAGCCTTCCAGGTCCGCCGAGACCCTGGCGCGCGTCGCCTCGATGTCCACCACCGCCGCATGCAGCCCGGGACGATCGGTAAAGGGCTGCTCGCCCTTCAGCGCCTTCGCGACCAGCGCCGTAGGCCAGCCTCCTGGCGGCTGGCCCAGATTGCCTTTCAGCATGTCGATAACCGAGTCGGGGAAGGCCACATCCGTGCCCGGGTCCTCCACCTGCTCGCGCGTGAGCCCCTGGCTGACCATCATCAGCGCCATGTCGCCCACCACCTTGGAACTGGGTGTGACCTTCACGATGTCGCCGAACATGGCGTTCGCCTCGGCATAGGCCCGCGCCACCTCGGGCCAGCGCTCCTCCAGCCCGAGTGAGCGCGCCTGCGCCTTGAGGTTGGTGAACTGCCCGCCCGGCATCTCGTGCAGATAGACCTCGGAAGCCGGTGCCTGAAGCCCGCTCTCGAAAGCGGCAGGCGAGGTCGAGCCCGGTGGCGCGCTCGGTATTCTCCAGCGCCGCGACAATGGAGCCGAGGCAGGGCTGCGAAGTCCCGCCCGAGAAGGCGTCCATCGCCGCGTCCACCACATCTGCCCCGGCATCGACGGCGGCCAGAACCGTGGCACCTGCGATTCCACTGGTGTCATGCGTGTGGAAATGCACCGGCAGGCCCACATCCTCCTTCAGCGCGCGGATCAGCACCCGCGCGGCGGCGGGTTTCAGCAGCCCCGCCATATCCTTGAGCCCCAGGATATGCGCGCCCGCGTCGCGCAACTGCTGCCCCATGCCGACGTAATACTTCAGGTCGTATTTCGCCCGGTCCGGGTCCAGCACGTCGCCGGTGTAGCAGATCGCCCCCTCGCAGATCTTTCCGGTCTCCGCGGAAGACATCGACCCCGGTCTCGGCCGCGCGCTGCACGAAGAAGCGCACCACGTTGTCGGGATAGTTGGTGTAGCCCACACCATTGGCGCCGCGCAGCAGCATCTGCGTAAGGATGTTGGGCATCATTGCGCGCAGATCGCGCAGCCGCTGCCAGGGGCATTCCTGCAGGAAGCGGTAGGCCACGTCGAAAGTCGCGCCCCCCCAGCATTCGACCGAGAAGAGCCCGGGAAGGCGCTCGGCATAGGCGGGCGCCACGGTGATCATGTCGAAGGAGCGCATGCGCGTGGCCAGCAGAGACTGATGCCCGTCGCGCATCGTCGTGTCTGTCAGCAGCACGCGGCTCTGCGCCGCCAGCCAGTTCACCACGCCCTGCGGCCCCTTCTCGGCCAGCAGGTCGCGCGTCCCCTTCAAAGGTTGGCCCTCCGCCCGGCGGGGTGGCTTCGGCGGCTTCGTCTCGGCTGGCGGGCGGGGTCGACCGGCCGTCTCCGGGTGGCCGTTCACCGTGATGTCGGCGAGGTAGGTGAGGATCTTCGTCGCCCGGTCGCGCCGCTTGCGGAAGGCGAAAAGCTCCGGTGTCGTGTCGATGAAGCGGGTGGTGTATTTGTTGGCGAGGAAGGTCGGGTGTTTCAGCAGGTTCTCGACGAAGGCGATATTGGTCGCCACGCCGCGGATGCGGAACTCGCGCAGGGCGCGGTCCATGCGGGCGATCGCCATCGCGGGCGTCGGTGCCCAGGCGGTGACTTTCACCAGCAGCGAGTCGTAGAAGCGGGTGATCACGCCGCCCGCATAGGCCGTGCCGCCATCGAGCCGGATACCTGCGCCGGTTGCCGAGCGATAGGCGGTCAGCCGCCCGTAATCGGGGATGAAATTGTTCTGCGGGTCTTCGGTGGTCACCCGGCATTGCAGCGCGTGGCCGCGCAGTTCGATGTCGCCCTGGCTTGCCGCCCCCGTCGCCTCGGCAAGCGTCGCGCCCTCGGCGATCATGATCTGCGCGCGCACGATGTCGATGCCCGTCACCTCCTCAGTGACGGTGTGTTCCACCTGTATGCGCGGGTTGACCTCGATGAAGAAGAATTCCTGCGTGTCCATGTCCATCAGGAATTCGACGGTGCCGGCGTTCTGG
>PHEG01000458.1 GCA_002842835.1 Alphaproteobacteria bacterium HGW-Alphaproteobacteria-2
GATGATCTTCGCTTCGAACAGCAGAATGGTCAGCGCCGCGGCAAGCATCAGTGTGACGAGCGCGAACCGCGGTGCCTGTCGGCGCAGGGTTCCGCGCCGCACCGCAAGACCCAGGCCCAGCACCGCGAGTCCCGCACCGAGCGCCAGTGCGGGCAGCGCCAGCATTGTCGGCGCGCCCGCCGCCGCGGCGAGCGCTGTGCCCGCCCCGGCAGCCACAAGCAGCACAGGCAAGGCGCAGCAGGCGGCCAGGAACAACGCTGCGCCCGAAGTCCAGAGTGCAGCACGGGAGGAATCGGGCATGGTAAGTCTCCTTGTCGGTTCGGACCCCGGACGTTACTTCCTGTAGCAGCTACAGAGGCAAGGCCATGGACGAGCCCTTCTCCATCGGTGTCGCGGCACGCGCGAGTGGCGTGCATGTCGAGACCATCCGATACTACGAGCGCCGGGGGATCTTGCCTCGCCCGCGGCGCAGCGCGGCAGGCCAGCGGCGCTATGGCTTGCAGGATGTGGCGCGGCTGCGGCTGATCCGGCGCTGCCGCGACCTCGGCTTCGGGCTCGCCGAGGCATCGGCGCTGTTGCGGCTCGCAGAGGGGCAGGCGGCGGCGGGTGCCGTCGGCTGCGATGCGGTGCGCGCGCTTGCCGAACGGCATAGGGAGGCGGTTCGTGCGAGGCTCGTGGAATTGCGGGCTCTGGAGGCGACACTAGGCACAATGATCGCTGAATGCGCAGCCGGAGGCGATGCCTGCGCAATTGCCCGGCGTCTGCTGGCGCCACCCGACGCGGGCGGCTAGCGGCAGTAGTCCTGCGCGGCAGTGAAGGTGGCGATCTCGGCCCGGTTGTCGGGCTTTCGCGCGGGCGGCCAGTGGCTTGTCACGCCTCCCATGTCCGTGGGTCCCGCGACTATGGCGCCACGGGCGGGTACCTCGACGGCAAGGATGCGCACGGCGCAGGCGAGGTTCTCAGCGCCCTCGTAGAGTGCCCCCGCGTCGCAGCCGAAAGCGTGTGCCGTGGCGGGCGCGATCTGCATCAGCCCTCGGTAGCGCCCGCCCGCGCCGGATGCCGCGGGGTTCCAGCGGCTTTCGTATTTCGCAAGCGCCGAGAGATAGCCGGTCCAGAACGCTGCGCGTTGCGCCGGGGCCGCGCCCGGATAGGCGGGACAATACTCGCCCACATCGGCAGGCACATGGGCCAGGAGCCCGGGCGCTGCGGCGAGCGCCTGCATGGTCGCAGCGGTCCAGGCCGCGGCTTCGGGGCGGTGGTCCCAGCGGGTGGCGGGGGCCGAGGCAGGTTCGGGCGGCCCGGCCGTCGTGGCGCAGGCGGCGAGTAGCGCGAGCAGCAGGGCAGGAAGCCGGAAGGGCATGCAAGAGACCTGGGCAGGTCGCGCACGGGCGGCGCGGCGAAGGCCACTCTGCGCGTCCGCAGAGCCGGGGCAAGGGGTGCGCCAGGCGTCGGCGGCAGGCCGCCCAGCGTGAAGTTCTTGACGCCCGGGGCCCCTCTGCCGAGTATGGGGCAAAAGGCCGCAGCCTCGTGGAGGAGAGCATGA
>PHEG01000459.1 GCA_002842835.1 Alphaproteobacteria bacterium HGW-Alphaproteobacteria-2
CACCATGCATGATCGACGCAACAACCTCACCGGCCAGGTGGAGGCCGACGCGCGCGAAACCCTCGGCGATCTCGTTTTCCGTACCGTCATCCCGCGCAATATCCGGTTGAGCGAGGCGCCCTCGCACGCACTGGCGATCACGCAATACGACTCGGAGTCGCGCGGCAGTCAGGCATACCGCGCCCTCGCCAGGGAAATTCTCGAAAATATCTGCCCGGCCAAAGCACTGCCAGCAGGAGAAACGGCATGACGAAACGCCCAACCGAACGGCGCAATCTCGGGCGTGGCCTCTCCGCGCTCATGGCGGACATCGACGTCAGCACGACTGCGGCAGGCGGCGAACGTTCGCGCGCCGAGGGTCTGCGCGAGATACCGATCGAACACATCCGTCCGAACCCGGAGCAGCCGCGCCGAACCTTTGCGTCGGAAGCTCTTGAGGAACTCGCCGCGTCGATCCGCGAGAAGGGTGTGCTGCAGCCCCTGATCCTGCGTCCCGATCCCACCACGCCCGGTCACTACCAGATCGTCGCCGGCGAACGTCGCTGGCGGGCCGCGCAGATGGCCAGGGTTCACAGCGTTCCCGCTGTCCTGCGGGACCTCAACGATACGGAAGTGCTCGAGATCGCGATCGTCGAGAATATCCAGCGCGCCGATCTCAACCCTCTCGAGGAAGCGCTTGGTTACCGACAGCTCATGGACCGTTTCGGTCGCACCCAGGAGGCCATGGCGCAGGCTCTCGGCAAGAGTCGCAGCCACATCGCCAACCTGCTGCGCCTTCTCGGCCTGCCGGCAGAGGTGCAGGACCATCTGCGCGAAGGCCGTCTCTCCTCCGGGCACGCCCGCGCGCTGATAACAGCGGAGAATCCTTCCGAACTGGCCCGTCGCGTCATCCGCGACGGGCTTTCCGTTCGCGCGCTGGAAGCCCTTCTGCGCAAGGAAAAGGGCCCGAGGAAGCCACCGCGCCAGCCGCGCTACATGATCCCCGGATCCGATGCCGATACCCGTGCCATAGAGACGGATCTCTCGGAACAGATGGGCCTGCCAGTGCGCATCGACCATGTGGCCGGCACCCAGTCGGGGCGCGTGATCGTGCGCTACGATTCGCTCGAACAGCTCGATGCACTGATCGCGGCGCTCAGCCTGCGCACCCGCAGGTTCCTGCCGGACTGAGTCTCAATCGCCTTGCCTGCCACTCAGATCAGCCACCGCAGGATCGAATCGAGCAGCGGCCGCCCCGCGTCGGTCAGCCCGACGCGCCCGGCGGGATCGCGCCAGACAAACCCCGCCCCGATCATCTCCTCGACCCTGGCAATATCGAGCGACGGCCCGCCGAGCGCCGTGATCCGCGCCGTATCGACCCCCTCGGCAAGCCGCAGCCCCATCATCAGGCATTCGAGCCCTTGCTCCTCGCGCGGCAACGGCTCGCGCGGCACCTCGCCGCTGCCCTGCTCTTCCACCGCCCGCAACCAGGCCGAAGGATCCGCCAGTGCCAGGCAGGCCACCCTCTGCCCGCCGAGGCTCAGCCGCCCATGCGCGCCCGG
>PHEG01000031.1 GCA_002842835.1 Alphaproteobacteria bacterium HGW-Alphaproteobacteria-2
CGGCGAACTGAGCGCCGCCCCGGAAACGGTCGAGGATTTCGTGGAACATGAGCCCCGGCGCAGCCTCGATCACGTTCTTCCACACGCCGTAGGCCTCGGTGGCGAAGAGCACGGGCGAGAGCGCCATCGCTTCGGCAAGCGAGGGCACCTCGCCGCGCAGCAGCACAGCCCCGGCAGCGGCAAAAGCGTCGAGCGCGCGGGCGAAGCCCTGTCGCGGGGCGTCGCGCAGGTCGTCCTGCGCCACCGTCTCGAGTACCAGGAGCCGTCGGCCCGCGAGCGTGGCGCCCGCGAGATCGGCGGCGCGGCCTCCCTCCAGCGCGGCGAGCAGCAGCGCGGCATCGCCCACCGACCGGCAAAGCGGGCCCACGGTATCGAACCGCGGGCAGAGTGGCACCACGCCTTCGCAGGAGAGCCGCCCGTGAGTGGTTTTCAGCCCCACCAGACCGTTCCATGCGGATGGGATGCGCACAGAGCCGCCGGTATCCGAGCCGATGCCCGCGGCAGCGAGCCCGAAGGCCACCGAGGCCGCGGCACCGGAGGACGAGCCGCCGGGCGCTGCGCTCGGGTTATGCCTATTGGGGGGCGTGGCGGTGACAGGGTTCACGCCGAGCCCCGAGAATGCAAGCTCCGACATGTGCGTCTTGCCGATGCACACGAGCCCGGCATGGGTGGCGTTGCGCAGAACCGTGGCATCGGCTGCCGGGATCCGGCCCTTCAGGAGCGCGCTGCCCGCCTCTGTGGGCAGGCCTGAGGTGTCGAAGAGATCCTTCCAGCTTATAGGCACGCCGTCGAGCGGGCCGCATCCGGGTGCGTCGCGATGGCATCGAGGTGGGCTTCCGCCAGCTCTTCAGGGTCGATCTCGCCCCGCCCGATTCCGGCACCCAGTTCCGCCGCCGTCATCGAAAGCCAGTCCTGCGACATTGCGCCCCTCCCTGCTGGTGCCGGGCGGAGCCTAGCGGTCCGGCGCGGCATGGACAATCGGGGGAGGGCGTTCATATTGGGCGGATGGATATTCGGGCGGATGTTCTGATCGTAGGCGGCGGGCTCAATGGCCCGGCTCTGGCGCTGGCTCTGGCACAGGCCGGGTTCACGGTGGCGCTTGTTGATCGGCTGGCGCACGAGACCCGCCTCGACCCGGGCTTCGACGGGCGCGCCTATGCGTTGGCGCTGGCCTCGCGGCGGCTCTTCGAGGCGCTGGGGCTCTGGCCGGTTCTGGCGCCGGAAAGCCAGCCGATCCTCGACATCCATGTAACCGACGGCCGACCGGGCGAAGGCGCGGCGCCATGGTTCCTGCATTTCGATCACGCCGAGATCGAGGAAGGCCCGATGGGCCACATGCTGGAGGATCGCCACCTGCGCCGGGTGTTGCTGGCCACCATGCAGGCCGAGCCAGGCATCGCGCAGATCGCTCCCGCCGAGGTGGTGGTGCAGGAAGTCGGCCCGGCGGGAGTCACGCTGACCCTCGGCGATGGCCGCCGCCTGGAAGGCCGCGTGCTGGTCGGCGCGGACGGTCGCGGCAGCGGCACGGCGGCGCGTGCGGGCATCGCCCGCACCGGCTGGGATTACGGTCAGACGGGGCTTGTCTGCGCCGTCGAGCACGAGCTGCCGCACGGCGGCTGTGCGCATCAGTTCTTCATGCCTGCCGGGCCGCTTGCCATCCTGCCGCTCAAGGGCAACCGCTCGTCCATCGTCTGGACAGAGCGCAGCGCCTTGGCCGCCGAGGTCTCGGCCATGTCCGATGCCGACTACCTCGCTACCCTGCGCCCGCGCTTCGGCGATTTCCTGGGCGCGATCCGGCTGGCCGGGGCGCGGTCCTCCTACCCGCTGTCGCTGTCCATCGCCCACAGCTTCGTCGCGCCGCGGCTGGCGCTCCTCGGCGACGCGGCGCACGGGGTTCACCCGATCGCCGGGCAGGGGCTCAACCTGGGGCTGCGCGACGTGGCGGCACTGGCCGAGGTTCTGCTGGAGGCGCGCCGCCGCGGCGAGGACATCGGCGCGGCCGACGTGCTGGCTCGCTATCAGCGCTGGCGGCGCTGGGATGCGGTCAGCCTCGCACTCGGCATGGACGCGGTGAACCGGCTCTTCTCGAACGACAATCCGCTCCTCCGCGCGGTGCGCGACCTCGGGCTTGGTGCGGTGAACGCGCTGCCGGGTGTCAGGCGGCGCTTCATCCGCGAGGCGGCGGGACTTTCGGGCGACGTGCCGAGGCTGATGCAGGGCCGCGGGCCCTGACTTGGGTTCAGTCGAGCGGGCGCGCCTCGTCCACCAGCATCACCGGGATGCCACCCCGGATCGGGAAAGCAAGTTTCGCGGCCTTGGATACCAGTTCCTGCCGCTCGGCGTCGTAGCTCAGTGTCTCGTGGGTGAGCGGGCAGACGAGCGCCTCCAGCATCCGCCGGTCCGGCGCGGGGGCGCCGGTCTCGTCTTCGGTCATCATTGCATCTTCTCCTCGCCCTCGGTCTCGTGCAGGGCGAATTCGATCAGCGTCATCAGGGCCTCGCGCCGTGTCGTCAGGCAGGGAGCCTCCAGCAGGGCCTGCTTCTCCTCCGGCTCGAAGGGGCAGAGCATCGACAGCGAGTTGACCAGAAGCTCGTCCTCGGCCTGATCGAGGCTCTCCCAGTCGGTCGAGAGGCCGCGCGTGGAGAAAAATCGGCCCAGCATCTCCATCAGTAGCGCGCGGTCGAAGCCCTTGTCGGTCTCCGCGCGACCACGGTCCCGCTCGAAGCCCGCCCAGGAGGCCCGCACGCGCCGGTAGGGGGTGAAGCCCGTCACCTCCTCGCGGATGCGGAAGCGCGAGATGCCGCTGAGCGAGATCATGTAGCGTCCATCCTCGGTCTCCGAGAAGGCCGTCACCCGCCCGGCGCAGCCGATAGCGTGCAGCCCGGACGGGCCGTCGCCGCGGCTGGGCAGCGGCTGGACCATGCCGATCAGACGGTGCCCCGATTTCAGCGCATCGTCGAGCATCGCCAGATAGCGCGGTTCAAAGACATGCAGCGGCAGCCGCGCGCGCGGCAGCAGCAGCGCCCCGGTGAGCGGGAACACGGGGATGATCTCGGGGAGGTCTGCTGGCACTCTCATCCTCCCGAAGATAGTGGTCCGCGCGCCTTAGGCAAACATCATTGAAGAGAGCCGTCGCCGCCCTTTCAGCGCCACCGGATCCTGCGGTTTGAGCGCGTCGAAGATGGTGAAGAGCTGGGTCCTGGCCGCGCCCTCGTTCCAGTCGCGGTCGCGGCGGAAAAGCTCGAGCAACTCGTCCACCGCCGCCTCTGTCTTTCCGGCGGCGTGCAGCGCGGTGGCAAGATCGAAGCGCGCCTGGTGGTCGCCCGGATCGGCTGCGACCTTGGCGTGCAGCTCGTTCAGCGGCCCCGTCTTCTCGGCCTGGAGCGCGAGCGAGAGCGCGGCACGCGCGGCCTCCACCTCGGGGGCGTCGGCGATTTCGGCGGGTACCCCGTTCAGGATCGCCTCCGCCTGGTCGAAGTCCTTCAACGCCACATGTGCGCGGGCGAAACCGCCGTAGGCGGCGGCGTTGCGGTTGTCCTCTGCGATGATGGCGGCGAAGGTTTGCGCCGCGTCCACCACCGCGCCCTCGGCGAGCATCGTCTCGGCGGCCTCCACCGCTTCGGCGAGCGAGGCCTCCTCCTCTGTCGGCCCCGCCATCGCCGCGAGGTTGTCGACGAAGCGCTTGATGTCGGTCGGGCCGATGGCGCCCTGGAAGCCGTCCACCGGCTGGCCCTGGAAGAAGGCATAGACGGTGGGAATCGACTGGATGCGCAGCTGCGCGGCGATGGCCTGGTTCTCGTCGACGTTGATCTTCACCATGCGGACCTTTCCGCCCGCCTCGGTCACCGCCTTCTCGAGCGCCGGGCCGAGCGTTCGGCAGGGCCCGCACCACGGCGCCCAGAAGTCGACGATCACCGGCACGCTGCCGCTTGCCTCGATCACATCGGTCATGAATGTCGCTTCGGACGTGTCCTTCACCAGATCGCCTGTGGGCGCGGTTTTGCCCTTTGCGTTGAGTTCCAGCATCGCTGCCCTCTCGTGCTGTGTCTGCGTCAGGTCTCTATATGCGCCGGGTGGTCACCGGGGCCAAGGGGTGCTCGGCGACGGGCTCAGACCGCCTCCGCGCGGGCACGCGCCACGCGGCCCTCCACCGCCTCCCAGATGAGCGCTGCGACATTCGTGCCGTCGAAGCGCTCGAGTTCCTGGATGCCGGTGGGCGAGGTGAGGTTGATCTCGGTGAGATAGTCGCCGATCACGTCGATGCCGACGAAGACCTGCCCGCGCTCGCGCAGCAGCGGGCCGATGGCAGAACAGATCTCGCGGTCGCGGGCGGTCAGTTCCGCCTTCTCGGGGCGACCGCCCGCATGCATGTTCGAGCGTGTCTCGCCTGCCGCCGGCACGCGGTTGATGGCGCCCGCGGGTTCGCCATCCACCAGGATGATGCGCTTGTCGCCCCTGGCGACGGCGGGGAGATATTTCTGCACGATGAGCGGCTCACGGCTGATGCCGGTGAAGAGCTCGTGGAGCGCGTTGAGGTTGCGGTCGGCCTCCGGCAGGCGGAAGACGCCTGCGCCGCCGTTGCCGTAGAGCGGCTTCAGGATGATGTCGCCGTGGCGGGCGCGGAAGGCGCGCAAGGTCTCGATGTCGCGCGCGATGGCGGTGGGCGGCGTCAGATCGGGGAAGCGCAGAACAAGCAGTTTCTCCGGGGCATTGCGCACCCAGAACGGTTCGTTGACGACCAGGGTCGTTGGCGGCAGAAGTTCCAGCAGATGCGTGGTGGTGATGTAGCCCATGTCGAAGGGCGGGTCCTGACGCAGCCAGACCGCATCCTGCGAGGCGAGGTCGATGTGCGCCTCCGGCCCCAGGTCGAAATGGTCGCCCTTGCGGCGGCGCACCGTCAGCGGCCAGCCGCGCGCGGTCACCCGGCCTTCTTCCCAGGCGAGCCGGTCAGGCGTGTAGTAGAAGAGGCGGTGGCCCCGCGCCTGCGCCTCTTCGGCCAGGCGGAAGGTGCTGTCGGCGGCGATGTCGATGGCTCCGATCGGGTCCATCTGGATGGCGACGTTGAGGTTCATGCGCGCGGCTCCGGCAGGTTGCGCCCTTCTTGGCCGAGCCCCGCCCGCTTTGCAATCTCCCGAGCCCCGTCTGTCTCAGTCCCAGATCGCATTCTCGATCACCTCGACCCGCCCCAGCGCATCGACGCAGGCCAGATCGAAGCGCATCGCGCTGCCCATCCCGTCTGCCAGACCGGCGGCGTACTCGGCGGCGGCATCGAGGATGCGCCGCATCTGGCGCTGCGAGAGGCGCGTGGCTGCCGAGGCGATGCTGCGGCTTTTCTTCACCTCGACGAACACCGTCTCGCCGCCAGGCCCGCGTGGTAGGAAACCGAACCGCTCATCTGTTTGTCTCCTCGTCGAGGGCCAGTTGATAGACCTGCCGACGCGGCACCCCGAGATCTGCGCTGACGGCATCGACGGCGGCGCGCAGGCTTCCGGTGGCGCGTGCGGCACGCAGCGCGGCGCGGATATCGGCCTCCGTCGCGGCGTGGAGCGTGCCGCGATCCACCAGCAGCACGATCTCGCCCCTGGGCGGGTCTCTGTCGCAGGTGGCGGCGAGTTCGGCGAGGGTTCCGCGGCGCACCTCTTCGAAGTGCTTCGTGAGTTCCCGGCAGAGGGCGGCCTGGCGTTCCATGCCCAGACTTTCGCCCAATTCCCCTAACAATCGACGAACGCGTTTCGCGGAGTCAAAGATCACCAGCGTTGCCCGGGCTTGTGCGATCTCGTCGATCCAGCGCTGCCGTGCGCCCGCGGCGGCGGGGGGAAAGCCAGCAAAAAGAAACCGGTCGGTCGGCAGCCCGGCCACGCTCAGCGCTGCCAGAACCGCCGAGGGGCCGGGGATGGCGTGCACGGCGCTGTCCTGTTCAATCGCCGCACGCAACAATGCGAAGCCCGGGTCGGAGACGAGCGGCGTGCCTGCATCGCTCACGCAGGCCACACTCTGGCCTTCCCGCAGCGCGGTCAGCAGCACCGGGCGCTGGGTGGCGGCGTTGTGCTCGTGGTAGGCGAGGAACCGCCGCCCGCGAAGACCGATGCCGTGCATGTCGAGCAATTGCCGCGTGCGGCGCGTGTCCTCGGCGGCCAGAACATCGGCGGCGGCCAGCACATCGAGCGCGCGCAGCGTGATGTCGCGCGCGTTGCCGATCGGCGTGGCGACGAAATAGAGGCCCGGGGCGAGCCGGGGGGGCGGTTCGGTCTGCATGCGCTCTCCTGCGCCGGTTGCCGCGGTCCCCGCGGTCTTGCGTTTACTTGCCGCGGGGCAGGCTTTAGGTTTTGCCCCAGGCGGGTGGCCCGCGCCAGTACCAATGCCCGGAGGCGGCTGCAGGGCGGCGCCGGGAGCGAGAGCGGAGAGAAGGATGCCCCATTTCCCCATCCGGTCGGTCGGCCGCCTGCGCCGTCTGTTCATGCCTCTTGCCGCGGTCCTGGCGCTCGCTGCCTGCGACGCAGGCCCGACCGGCGAGGCGCCGCCCGTATCGCGTGGCGCGGTCAGCGTCGCGCTGCTTGTGCCGCTCGATTCGTCCGACCTGCGCACGCGGGCAGTCGCGGCGAGCCTCGAGAACGCCGCGCGGCTCGCCATTTCCGATCTGAACGGGGTGCGCGTCGATCTGCAGGTCTATCGCACCGACGGCACGCCCGGGCGCGCCGCCGAGGCCGCGCGCGCCGCCGCGGCGGCCGGGGCCGACGTGCTGCTCGGCCCGCTCTTCGCCGACGCCGCCCGTGCGGCGGGGGCGGCTGTGGCGGGCGACGGGATTCAGGTGCTCGCCTTCTCCAACAATCCCGAGGCGGCGGGCGGCAATGTATTCCTGCTCGGCACCAGCTTTCGCAACACCGCCGAGCGCCTGGTGGGCTATGCTGCAATGCAGGGGCGCAACCGCATCCTGGTGGTGCACGAGCGCACACGCTCGGGCGAGGTGGGTCGCGACGCGGCCCAGGCCGCCATCGCGCGCGCGGGCGCCACTCTGACCGGCATCGTGGGCCACGAATTCACCCAGGACGGCGTGGTCGCGGTGACATCCGAGGCGGTCGAGACGGCGCGCGCATCGCAGACCAACGCCGTTCTCTTCACCGCCGACGCGGCCGGCGCACTGCCGCTTCTGAGCCAGCTTCTGCCCGAGGCCGGGCTGCGCGCGCCCGAAGTGCAGTTCCTCGGCCTCACGCGCTGGGATATCCCCAGCCAGACGCTCACCCTGCCCGGCGTGCAGGGCGGCTGGTTCACGCTGCCCGACCCCGAGCTTGCCGCGGCCTTCGCGGCGCGCTATGCCGCCGGCTACGGCACCGCGCCGCACAGCCTTGCGGCGCTCGCCTACGATGGTATCGCCGCCATCGCCGCTCTCGCCGCGCAAGACGGCGCGGTGTCGGCGGCGGCGCTGACCCAGCCTGCCGGTTTCGCGGGCGCGAACGGCGCCTTCCGCTTCCATCCCGACGGCACGTCCACCCGCGCGCTTGCCGTGGCCACGATAGAGAACAGCCAGGTTGTCGTCCTTGACCCTGCCCCCAGACGCTTCGACGCCGCCGGTCTCTGACCCGGCCGCCTCGCTTCCCCAGAGCGCGCCGCCGCAACTCATCTGTCCGGCACAGGTGATCTTCGAGGCCGAAGCCGTGGCGGCGGCACTCGCGGCCTGCGGCACGGCGGACCCGGTTGCGGCGCGCGCGGAAGCCGTCGCGGTGCTCGCCGCGGCGCGTCGGCGCGGCATCGACGCGCTTGCCGCCGCCTTCGCTGCCCGTCCGCTCGAGGCGCGCGGCATGATCGCGGCGCAGGCTTGGCTCACCGACCGGCTGGTCATGTCGGCCTATGACGCGGCGCGCGCGATGGTCCCCGAGGCTGGCACCGAGGGGGCGATCCCGCTCGCCATCCTTGCGGTCGGCGGCTACGGGCGCGGCGAAATGGCGCCGCATTCCGATGTCGATCTGCTGTTTCTCACAGAGCGCCCGGTGACCGGGGCTACCGAGACCGTGATCGAGACCATGCTCTATCTGCTGTGGGACCTGCGGCTGAAGGTGGGGCACGCAAGCCGTACGGTGAGGGACTGTCTGCGCTACGGCCGCGAGGACATGACGATCCGAACGGCGCTCCTGGAGCGGCGGCTGGTGACGGGGGACGCGGCGCTGGCCGCAAGGTTAGACGCCGCGCTCTGGAAGGAGCTTTTTGCGGGCACGGGGCGCGCGTTCATCGAGGCCAAGCTCGCCGAGCGTGACGCCCGCCACGAGAAGCAGGGCGGCCAGCGCTATGTGCTCGAGCCCAACGTGAAGGAGGGCAAGGGAGGGTTGCGCGACCTTCAGTCGCTGTTCTGGATCGCCAAGTACCTGCATCGCGTGGAAGCGCCGCACGAACTTGTCGGGCTCGGCATGTTCAGCCACGAGGAATTCGCCACCTTCGAACGGGCCGAGGCCTTCCTATGGGCGGTGCGCTGCCATCTGCACCTGATCGCCGGTCGGACCGCCGACCAGTTGACCTTCGACATGCAGGTCGAGGTGGCGGGGCGCATGGGTTATGCCGACCGCGGTGGCCGCCGTGCGGTCGAGCATTTCATGCAGGATTACTTTCGCCATGCCACCGCGGTGGGCGATCTGACGCGCATCTTCCTCACCGGACTCGAGGCGCGCCACGCGAAGCCCGAGGCGTCGCTCGTGGGCTTCATCCGCCGCGCCGGTCGGCGGCGGCGATTGCGCCCGGGTTTCGACATCTCGGAGGGACGCATCACCGTGGCCGATCCGGTGCTCTTCCTTGCCGACAAGCTCAACCTGTTGCGACTTTACGAGGAGGCGCTGCGCACCGGCTATCTGATCCACCCCGACGCGATGCGCCTTGTCGCCGCCAACCTGCACCTGATCGACGACGGCATGCGCCGCGATGCCGAGGCGAACCGCATCTTCCTCGATCTGCTGCTGCGCCACGGCAATCCCGAGCGCGCGCTTCGGCGGATGAACGAGCTTGGCGTGCTTGGGGCGTTCATCCCGGACTTCAGCCGCATCGTGGCGATGATGCAGTTCAACATGTACCACCACTACACGGTGGACGAACACATCATCCAGTGCATCTCGAACCTCGCCGAGATCGAGCGCGAGGAACTGGTTCAGGACCTGCCGGTGGCGACCTCGATCCTGAAGGCCGGTGTCAACCGCCGGGTGCTCTATGTGGCACTGCTGCTGCATGACATCGGCAAGGGGCAAGAGGAGGATCACTCGATCCTCGGCGCGCGCATCGCCCGGCGGCTGGCGCCGCGTTTCGGGCTCGACGCGGACGAGGCCGAGACGGTCGAATGGCTGGTGCGCAACCATCTGCTGATGTCGGACGTGGCGCAGAAGCGCGACCTTTCGGACCCGCGCACGGTGCGCGACTTCGCCCGCGCGGTCAAATCGCGCGAACGGCTGAACCTGCTGCTGGTGCTCACCGTCTGCGACATCCGGGGAGTCGGCCCTGGCACCTGGAACAACTGGAAGGCGGTCCTGCTGCGCGAGCTTCATGCGGCCACGGCGCAGGCGCTGGAAGGTGGCGTCGAGGAGTTCAGCCGCACCCGCCGGGTGGAGGAGGCCCGCGCGTCGCTGCGCGCGCGGCTCACCGGCTGGCCCGAGGACGAGACCGCGCGCGAGGTGGCGCGCCACTATCCGGCCTACTGGCAGGGTCTCGATCCCGACACGCAGGCGGTCTTTGCCCGGCTTCTGCGCGGCATCCGCGACGACGAGATTCGCATGGACATGACCCAGGATGGCTATCGCGACGCCACCCGCGCCTGTTTCGCGCTGGCCGACCATCCGGGCATCTTCTCGCGCATGGCGGGCGCGCTGGCGCTCGTCGGCGCGAATGTGGTGGACGCCAAGACCTACACCTCGTCGGACGGCTATGCGACAGCGGTATTCTGGGTGCAGGATGCCGAGGGCAAGCCCTACGAGGAAGACCGCCTGCCGCGCTTGCGGCGCATGATCGAGCGCACGCTCAAGGGCGAGGTGGTGCCGCGCGAGGCTTTGCGCGACCGGGACCTGCTGCCAAAACGGATGCGCAAGTTCCGCGTGCCCACGGCCATCACGTTCGACAACGAGGGTTCGGACATCTACACCATCATCGAGGTGGACACGCGCGACCGGCCCGGGCTGCTCTACGATCTGACCCGCACGCTGGCGGCGAACAACATCTCGATCGCCACGGCGGTGATCGCCACCTACGGGGTGCAGGCGGTGGACAGCTTCTATGTGAAGGACATGTTCGGGCTGAAGATACACTCGCCCGCGAAACAAGCGGCGCTGGAGCGCAAGCTGCGCGCGGTAATCACCGAGGGCGCCGAGAGGGCCGGCGTGTGAACAGCCCCGTCCGGCTGGTGCGCGGCTTCTTCACGGTCGGCGTCTGGACGCTGGCGAGCCGCATCCTCGGCTTCCTGCGCGACATCCTGATGGCGGCGTTCCTTGGTGCCGGGCCGGTGGCGGAGGCGTTTCTCATCGCCTTCTCGCTGCCCAACATGTTCCGCCGCTTCTTCGCCGAGGGGGCCTTCAACATGGCCTTCGTGCCGATGTTCGCAAAGCGCGTCGAGGCGGGCGCGGATGCCGAGGGCTTCGCCTCCGACGCGCTTTCCGGGCTGGCCGCGGTGTTGCTGGTGCTGATGGCGCTCGCGCATCTCGCCATGCCGTGGCTCGTCTATGCGATGGCGAGCGGCTTTGCAGGCGACGCGCGCTTCGGCCTCGCGGTGGATTACGGGCGCATCGCCTTCCCCTACATCCTCTTCATCTCGCTCACCGCGCTCTTCTCCGGCGCGCTGAACGCCACCGGGCGCTTCGCCGCCGCGGCTGCGGCGCCGGTGGCGCTCAATCTTGTCTTCATCGCAGCGATTCTGCTCGCCGCGCGGGCGGGCTGGGACATGGGTCTGACGCTCGCCTGGGCAGTGCCGGTGGCGGGGGTGGTGCAACTTGCGCTCACCTGGTGGGCGAGCGCACACGCGGGGCTCAGGCTGCGGCTCAGGCGCCCACGGCTCACGCCCGAGCTGCGGCGGCTGGCGGTGATCGCCGCGCCCGCGCTGCTGGCGGGCGGCGTGGTGCAGATCAACCTCATCGTCGGGCGGCAGGTGGCGAGTTTCACCGAGGGCGCGGTGGCCTGGCTTTCCTATGCCGACCGGCTCTACCAGTTGCCGCTGGGCGTGGTGGGCATCGCCATCGGTGTGGTGCTGCTGCCCGATCTCTCGCGGCGGCTGCGTGCAGGCGACGAGGGCGGCGGGCAGCACGCCTTCAGCCGCGCCACCGAATTCGCGCTGGCGCTCACGCTGCCCGCCGCGGCGGCGCTGGTGGTGGTGCCGGTGCCGCTCGTCTCGGTGCTCTTTCAGCGCGGCGCCTTCGATGCCGCCGACACCGCCGCCACTGCCCTGGCACTCGCCGTTTACGGCGCGGGGCTGCCCGCCTTCGTGCTGCAGAAGGTGCTCCAGCCGCTCTACTACGCGCGCGAGGACACGCGGCGGCCGTTCAACTATGCCGTCGTGGCGATGCTGGTGAACGCGGCGCTGGCCGTGGGGCTGAGCCACGTCATCGGCTTTGTCGCCGCTGCGATCGGCACCACGCTCGCAGGCTGGGTGATGGCCTGGCAGCTCTGGCGCGGGGTGCGCGGCATGGGCACGGCAGCCGAGCCCGACGCACGTCTCAGGCGCCGGTTGCTGCGCATCCTGGCGGCGACGGCAGCGATGGCGGCGGGGCTTTGGCTGATGGCGGCAGCGCTGGGCCCCGCCTGGGCAGATCCGGTCTGGCGTGGCCCGGCGCTGGCGGGGCTGGTGGTGGCGGGCATGGCGCTCTACGCAGTGGCAGCGCAGGTCTTCGGAGCGTTCACGCTGGTCGATCTGCGCAGTGCGCTGCGCCGCGACCGGCGCTGAGCGGGCCGCGCCTCAACCCTGCGGTTTCACCTCCGCGACCTCCCGACCCAGGAGCGCCGAGACTATGGCGCGCGCGCTCTCGCCATGCCAGTCGGCGTCTCCGGTCAGCCGGGCGATCTCGCGACCTTCTGGGTCGATGATCACGGTGATCGGCAGGCCGATCACGGCCATCTCGCGTGCCACCGCCTGGCCAGGATCGAGATAGATGCCGAGCTGGTCCACGCCCACATCCTTGAAGAACTTCCTGATCCCTTCGAGCGAGTTGCGCCCGATGGCCAGCGCCAAAACCTGGAAATCGTCGCCGCCGAACTCCGCCTGAAGGGCGTTGAGCGTGGGCATCTCCTCGCGGCAGGGGGCGCACCAGGTGGCCCAGAAGTTCAGCACCACATGCTTGCCGCGGAACTTCTTCAGCGAGTATTCCCAGTCGCGGTCGTCGGTGAATACCTGCTCCGAAACAGGCCGCGGCTCGGCATGGACGATGAGCTTGCGCATGTCGCCCTCTCGCAGCGCGGCGATGTCGGCGGCGGCTGCGGCATTTGCGCCAAGCGCCAGCGCAACGTATAGGACGGCGGAACGCAGCACTTTCATCAGTCGTCTCTCCTTCCGGGGCCAGCCCATGACCAGCGACACGGCATCGAACGCAATGTGGGGCGGGCGCTTCGCCGCCGGGCCGGATGCTATCATGGAGGCGATCAATGCCTCCATCGCTTTCGACCGGCTCCTCTACCGGCAGGACATCGAAGCCTCCCGCGCCCATGCGGCGATGCTCGGGGCACAAGGTATCGTGGAGTCTGGCGATGTCGAGGCGATCAGGGAAGGGCTGCTCACGATCTTGTCAGAGATCGAGGCGGGGGAATTAGCCTTTTCGCCTGCGCTCGAGGATATCCACATGAACGTCGAGGCGCGGCTGCGCGCGTTGATCGGCCCGGCGGCGGGGCGGCTGCACACGGCGCGGTCGCGCAACGACCAGGTGGCGACCGACTTCCGCCTCTGGGTGCGCGAGCAGGCGGATGCGGCGATCACGGGGATCGAGGCGCTGATGCGCGCGGCACTCGCCCAGGCCGAGGCGGGCGCGGACTGGCCGATGCCGGGCTTCACGCATTTGCAGGTCGCTCAGCCGGTGACCTGGGGCCATCACATGCTGGCCTATGTCGAGATGTTCGCGCGCGATGCCGGGCGCTTCCGCGATGCCCGCGCGCGGATGAACGAATGCCCCCTTGCGCCACGCATCTCTCGCGCCTTGCCGAAGAGCTGGTGATCTGGTCCTCGGCGCAGTTCCGCTTCGTCACGCTGAGCGACCGCTTTTCCACCGGCTCGTCGATCATGCCGCAGAAGAAGAACCCCGACGCGGCGGAGCTGATCCGCGCCAAGGTGGGCCGGATCACCGGCGCGCTGGTGGCGCTGCTCATGGTGATGAAGGGGCTGCCGCTGGCCTATTCCAAGGACATGCAGGAGGACAAGGAGCAGGTCTTCGACGCCGCCGATCACCTGATGCTGGCGTTGGCTGCGATGGAGGGGATGCTGCGCGACCTGACCGCCAACCGCGCGGTGCTGGCGGCATCGGCGGCGGCGGGCTTCTCCACCGCGACCGACCTCGCCGACTGGCTGGTGCGGGCGGCGGGCCTGCCCTTCCGCGAGGCGCATCACGTCACCGGCGCGCTGGTGCGGCTGGCCGAGGAAACGGGGCGCGACCTGCCGGATCTCACGCTCGCCGAGATGCAGGCAGCGCACCCGGCGATCACGGCCGAGATCTTCGGCGTGCTGGGGGTGGAAAACTCGGTCGCCTCGCGGCAGAGTTACGGCGGCACGGCACCCCTGCGCGTGCGCGAGCAGGTGGCGCGCTGGAAGGAGAGGCTGGAATGAAACGCATCGTGATGGCCCTGCTGGTGGCCCTGCCGCTGTTGGGCTGCGGCATCAAGGGTGAGCCGGTGCGCCCAATGCCCGCCCCCAGTATTTCGGGACGCCTCGCACCGTGACGCGGCGGCGCGTTGCGGGCTTGCCCGCCGCGCCCACTTCGCCTAAGCCGCCGCAAGAAGCGCGAAGGAACCCTTATGGCCAGCCCGCCTGCCACAGCGACCGAAGAGCGCGCCCGTTCGCGACGCGTCGGCACGCTACGCGCGCTTGTGCCCTTCGTGCGGCCTTACAGCGCTCTTCTTGTCGCCGCGCTTGCGGCGCTGGTCGCCACCGCGCTCGTGTCGCTGGCGCTGCCCATGGCGGTGCGCCGGGTGGTCGACGGCTTCGGTGGCGAGGCGGGTCTGCTCGACGCCTATTTCGCTGCCGCGCTGGGCATCGCGGCGCTGCTCGCGCTGGGCACCGGGGCGCGTTACTACTTCGTGACCCGGTTGGGCGAGCGGGTGGTCGCCGACATCCGCAAGGCGGTCTTCGCGCGCACCGT
>PHEG01000032.1 GCA_002842835.1 Alphaproteobacteria bacterium HGW-Alphaproteobacteria-2
CGGCTCCCCGCCGTGGACATCGAAGCGGCGGGCTGTGACCAGACCTGTTAGCAAGTCTGTGGACAGATTGTGGTCTCTCACGATTCTGGAAATCTCGTCAAAGACTTCGTGACGGCGCGGGGTTTTCCCCAGGGTCAGTTCGTCGAGCGCATCCAGCCACCATTGCAGGCGCATCTCGGCGATCAGCGGCTCGGGTGTCACCCAGGGCGCGCGGCTTACCTCGACGTTGAAGGCATAGAGCGCCAGCAGGTCGCCGCGCTGCGCCAGCGGTGCAGTCATCGCGGCGAGAAACCTGTCCGGATCGCCACGCGCGACGATCCCGGCGCAGGCGTCGAGGCTCATGGTGCCACCGCCCCGTCTCGCAGCAGCTTCCATTCCACCGCATCGATCAGCGCGGCGAAGCTTGCATCGACGATGTTGGCCGAGACGCCGACGGTGGACCAGCGCCGCCCCTGCCCGTCCTCGCTGTCGATGATCACCCGCGTCACCGCCTCGGTGCCGCCCTGGGTGATGCGCACCTTGAAATCGACCAGCCGCATGTCGTCGATGATCGCCTGGTAGGGGCCGAGGTCCTTGGCGAGCGCGCGGGCGAGCGCGTTTACCGGGCCGCGGTCGCGCCCCTCGGCGTCGAGGCTTTCGGAAACCGAGAGCTTCTTCTCGCCGCCCACTTTCACCACCACCACGGCTTCCGAGAGGGTGACCAGCTCGTTGTACTTGTTCTTGCGCCGCTCCACCGTCACCCGGTAGCGCTTGACCTCGAAGAAGTCGGGCATCTGCCCCAGATGGCGGCGCGCCAGCATCTCGAAGCTCGCCTGCGCGGTGTCATAGGCATAGCCCTGGTCCTCGCGGCACTTGACCTCGTCGAGCAGGCTGCCCAGCCGCGCGTCGCCCGGCACCACCTCGATGCCCGCCTCGGAGAGCCGCGCGCGCAGGTTCGACTGACCCGCCTGGTTCGACATCGGCACAATGCGGGCGTTGCCCACGGCCTCGGGCGGCACGTGCTCGTAGGTCGTGGGGTCCTTGGCGATGGCGCTGGCGTGCAGCCCCGCCTTGTGCGCGAAGGCCGAGGCGCCGACGTAGGGCGCGGCGCGGTTCGGCACGCGGTTGAGGATGTCGTCGAGCAGGCGGCTTGTGCGCATGAGCCCGGCCAGCGCGTCGCGGCTCACGCCGGTCTCGAAGCTGCTGGCATAGGGCTCCTTCAGCAGCAGCGTCGGGATCAGCGTGGTGAGGTTGGCGTTGCCGCAGCGCTCGCCCAGCCCGTTGAGCGTGCCCTGCACCTGCCGTGCGCCCGCATCGACCGCGGCGAGAGTGCAGGCGACCGCGTTGCCGGTGTCGTCATGGGTGTGGATGCCCAGCCGCTCGCCGGGGATGCCCGCCGCGATCACCTGCGCCGTGATGCGCCCCACCTCCTCGGGCAGCGTGCCGCCGTTGGTATCGCACAGCACCACCCAGCGCGCGCCAGCGTCACGGGCGGCTTTCAGGCAGGCCAGCGCATAGCCGGGGTTGGCGCGGTAGCCATCGAAGAAATGCTCGGCGTCGAAGAGCGCCTCGCGCCCAAGTTTCACAAGATGGGCAATGGATTGCGCGATGTTGTTGAGGTTTTCTTCGAGGCTGATGCCGAGCGCCGTTGTCACATGGAACTTATGCGCCTTGCCGACCAGGCAGACGGCAGGCGTGCCCGCGTTGACCACCCCCGCCAGAACCTCGTCATTGGCGGCGGAGCGCCCGGCGCGCTTGGTCATGCCAAAGGCGGTGAGCGTGGCGCGGGTGGTGGGGGCCTCGGCGAAGAACTCGCTGTCGGTGGGGTTGGCGCCCGGCCAGCCGCCCTCGATGTAGTCCACCCCCAGCGCGTCGAGCGCGGCGGCGATGCGCCGCTTGTCGGCAAGCGAGAACTGGACTCCTTGGGTCTGCTGGCCGTCGCGCAGCGTGGTGTCGAAGAGCGAGAGGCGGGTACGGGTCATGTGCGGCCCCCCGCCCCCGAGCCGGGGGCAAGAACCCCTTGCCGGTTCGCCTGCAAACCGGCTTGCGCCCGACCTGCCCCCCCGGGGCGGGCGCAAGTGCGCCCCCCCCGCGGGCCGGGCGCAAGCCTGTGGCGGGCGTGGGAAAGCGGGGTCATTTGAGGGACTCCAGCTTGGCGGGGTCGAAGTCGGGGCCAAGTTCCCAGTCGGTCGGGGTACTGGGGCTGTCCATCAACCGCACACCCGCCGCAGCGAGCCTGTCGCGAATCTCGTCGGCACGGCTCCAATCCTTCCTTTGTCGTGCCATCTGCCGTTCTTCGAGCAACTCACTGATCTTAAAAGCAATTTTCGGAGATGAGACGCCGGGCTGCGATCTGCCTACGCCAGCGGAGGCGAAATGGGCATTACGCATTTTGTTTTCATCGAACCCAAGCAACTGAAGATCGAGATAAAGCTGAACAAGGGAATCATAGCTGTTTTCAGCCGTCAGCCCGTCGCAATGATCGAGAAACCGCTTGGTGTTCAGATCGTCCGACAGCGCCTCCACGGCCGCCTGACTGACCGCCAGTTGCACCCCTGCCTGCCTTCTGGCGGCGGCCAGGTATTCGATGCCATCTAACGCGTTTTGCCAGTTTGCCAGACGCATCGTCGCCTCGCGCACGCGGTCCCTCGTCCAGTCCAGCGGCTTGCGGTAATGCGTCATGAGCAAAGAGAGGCGGATCACCTCGCCCGGCACGCCCTTCGCCAGCAGATCCTGCACGGTGAAGAAGTTGCCCAGGCTCTTGGACATCTTCTCCCCCTCCACCTGCAAGAACCCGTTGTGCATCCAGACCTGCGCGAAGCGCCCCTCCGGGCAGGCGCAGCGGCTTTGCGCGATCTCGTTCTCGTGGTGCGGGAAGGCGAGGTCGATGCCGCCGCCGTGGATGTCGAAGCTCTCGCCCAGCAACTCCAGGCTCATCGCCGAGCATTCGATGTGCCAGCCCGGCCGCCCCCGCCCCCAGGGGCTGTCCCAGCCCGGCTCGTCATCCGCCGAGGGCTTCCAGAGCACGAAATCCATCGGGTCGCGCTTGTAGGGGGCCACCTCGACCCGGGCACCCGCGCGCATCTCGTCGAGGTTGCGCCGCGCCAATTGCCCATACTCGGTGTAGCTGCCGACATCGAAGAGCACATGCCCCTCGGCGGCATAGGCATGGCGCTTGTCGATCAGCCGCCCGATCATCGCCACCATCTGCCCGATGTAGTCCGTCGCGCGCGGCTCATACGTGGGGCGCAGCGCCCCCAGCGCGTCCATGTCGGCGTGATACCACTCGATCGTCTCGTCGGTCAGGGCGCGGATGATCTCGACCATGCTGCACCCGTCGCCCTTGGCCTGCATCTCGCGGGCGCGGGCGTTGATCTTGTCGTCCACGTCGGTGAAGTTGCGCACATAGGTGACGTGATCCGGCCCGTAGAGGTGCCGCAGCAGCCGGAAGAGCACATCGAACACCACCACGGGCCGGGCGTTGCCGATATGCGCCCGGTCATAGACCGTGGGGCCGCAGACATACATGCGCACGTTCTCGGGGTCGAGCGGCCGGAACTCTTCCTTGCGCCGCGTCGCGGTGTTGTAGAGCCTCAGCCCCATGTCGCCTCTCCCTCGCGGGACCGGCTGCTTCGGGAGTGGGAAAACAGAACGGCCCGCCTGACGTTTCAGCCGGTAATGCAGATGCCGCAGATGCAGATCGCCCGTTCCATGCCGCCCTTATGGCCGCGCGCCGGGGCCCGCGCAAGCGTGAAGATGGCCGCGGCAGAGAGGTGCTTGCGGCATTTTTTGAAAGCGCCGCGCCGCGCGGGCGGCTATCACGGGGAAAAAGAGGAGGCCTGCCGTGAAGCGCTACGAACGCGACCTGCTGGGATACGGGGCCACGCCCCCCGATGCGCGCTGGCCCGGGGGCGCGCGGGTGGCCATCTCGCTCGTGGTCAATTTCGAGGAGGGCGGAGAGAACTGCCTGCTGCACGGCGATGCCGCCTCGGAGGGGTTCCTCTCGGAGATCCCCGGCGCGCAGCCCTGGGAGGGGATGCGCCACTGGAACATGGAGTCGGTCTACGAATACGGCGCGAGGGCGGGATTCTGGCGCCTCCACCGGTTGCTGACGGAGCGTGGCGTGCCCGCCACCGTCTATGGCGTGGCCACCGCACTGGCGCGCGCGCCCGCGCAGGTCGAGGCGATGCAGGCGGCAGGCTGGGAGATCGCGAGCCACGGGCTCAAATGGGTCGAACACCGCGACATGCCCCCCGAGGAGGAAGCCCGCTCGATCGCCGAGGCGATCCGGCTCCACAGGGAGGTCACCGGCGCGGCCCCGCGCGGCTGGTATACCGGGCGCTGTTCGATGAATACCGTCCGGCTGGCCGCCGAAACGGGTCAGTTCGACTACATATCAGATAGTTATGCGGACGACCTTCCGTATTGGGCGAAGATTGGTGCGCGCGATCAGTTGATCATCCCCTACACGCTCGACGCCAACGACATGCGCTTCGCCACCGTGGCGGGCTTCGGTCAGGGTGCCGATTTCGAGGCTTACCTGCGCGACAGTTTCGACGCCCTCCATGCCGAGGGCGCGGCGGGCCGCCCGGCGATGCTCTCGATCGGGCTGCATTGTCGGCTGATCGGGCGGCCCGGGCGCATCCGCGCGCTGGAGCGCTTCCTCGACCATGCGTTGGCGCATGAGGATGTCTGGTTCGCCCGGCGGATCGACATCGCGCACCACTGGACCGCGACGCATCCGCCGCAGAGCGGGGTGCGCCCGTCGCGGATGGACCTTGCCAGCTTCGTCGCAGCCTTCGGCGGCATCTACGAGCACAGCCCATGGGTGGCCGAGCGCGCCCATGCGCTGGAACTGGGCCCCGCGCATGACGGCGCCGCCGGGGTGGCCGCGGCGCTCGCCCGCGCCTTCCGCGCGGCGCGCCACGACGAGCGGCTGGCCGTGCTGCGCGCCCACCCGGACCTGGCGGGCAAGCTGGCGGCGGCGAAGCGGCTGACCCCCGAATCGACCGCCGAACAGGCGAGCGCCGGGCTCGACGCGCTGACCGACGCCGAGCGCACGGCCTTCACCCGGATGAACGACGCCTATACCGCGAAGTTCGGCTTCCCCTTCATCATCGCGGTGCGCGACCACGACAAGGCGGGCATCCTCGCGGCCTTCGAGCGCCGTATCGGCCAGGATGCCGAGACCGAATTTGCCGAGGCCTGCCGCCAGGTGGAGCGCATCGCGCGGCTGCGCCTTGCGGCGGTGCTGCCGGAATGAGCCGCGAGATCGCCATCGGGCCGCTGACGGCGGCGGCGTTTGCTCCCTACGGCGAGGTTCTGGAGGCCGTGGGCGCGCCAGACCGGCTGATCAACCGCGGGCTCTGCGCCCGCTACCACGACCGCGCGCAGCTCGATTTCGGGCCGGATGGCCGGGCGGGGGTGAGCCTCTTCCTCGGCCAGCCCTATCCCCTGCCCCACCGGCTCGACCTGATGGAGCGCCACCCGCTCGGCAGCCAGACCTTCCTGCCGATGTCGTGCGATCCCTTCCTCGTCATCGTGGCCCCCGATGCAGGCGGGATTCCGGGCCGCCCGCGCGCATTTGCCACGGCCCCCGGGCAGGGGGTGAACATCGGCCGGGGCGTCTGGCACGGGGTGCTCACGCCCATCGGGCGGCCCGGGCTCTTCGCCGTCGTCGATTACATCGGGCCCGGCGGGAACCTCGAGGAGGCCGCTATCGACCCGCCCTGGATCGTTGGCAGCGCGGAGGACGCCGCGCGCTTCGCCGCCGCCCCATGAAAAAGGGCCGCGCTTGGCGCGGCCCTCGGCAGGGTGTTTCTTGCGACCGGGCGCTTACTGCCCGCCGTGCTGGGCGAGAAAGGCCGCCACGTCTTCGCCGCCCTTGGAGAGCTTGAAGGCCATGTTCGACTTGGCCTTGTCGTCACCCGTCACTTCAACGAGGAACGCCTTGGGATCCTTGAGGTAATCTTCTATGTTTTCCTGATCCCAGACGAGCCCCCCCTCGCCCGCGGCGACGAGGCTGGCGCCATACTTGAACCCCTCGATGCTGCCCGCCGTGCGCCCGATGACGCCATAGAGGTTCGGCCCCACCTTGCCGCCCTTCACGATCTCGCCGCCCGCATCGTCCACGATCGCGTGGCAGGCCTTGCACTTGTTGAACTCGCGCTCGCCCTTGGCCGGGTCGCCATCGGCATGGGCGGCCCCGGCGAAGGCAAGCGGCAGGACGGCGATCAGCAGGCGTTTCATGGTGTTCCCTCCGTTAGACGTTCAATGCGAATGACTCGGAGCACAAGCTAACGTCCGGCAACTTGCGGTCAAGGCGATAGTCTTTCTCATGCGGAAGCCTTGGCAGAGTGAGTCGACGACGGCTATACGCGCCGCATCGAGAAAAGCCAGTGAACCACGCCCAGCAGGATCAGAACCCCGCCTCGCTCGCTCGTCAGGGCGAGCGCAAAGCCGGTCAGCCCGCGGCGGGCCGACAGATCGAACAGAAGATCGTGATAGCGGCTGATCATCTCCCAGGAACCCTGCTCGATGCGTTCGCCCGCCTGGCGCAGTACCACCAGAGTCTCGTCGAAAAACCCGGCATAAACCGAGAAATAGACCCCCCAGGCCGCCAGCCCGACGAAACCGAGTGAAAGCATGAGGACCATGTTCACCGCCGCGATGGCGCGCGCGTCGTAGGCCTGCCGCACGGGTGTGTGCACCACGACGAAATGCGCGATCAGTGCCGCCAGCACAAGCAGCAGCAGGCTGTTGATCTGGTCCACGATCACCGCCGCGCCGATGCGCGTCTGGCCATAGACGCTCTCGGTGCGCGCCATGATCCAGCCGGGATCACCGGCATCCGCCAGAGCGAGCGCCTGAAGACTCTGGCGAAGGGTCTCGTGCTGGTCGCGGAAGCGGGCGGCTTCGGCATCGAACTGCAGGAAGATCATCAGCGGCAGCAGGAGGATGCCAAGGAAGTTGATCACCGAATAGAGGTTGTAGACGGCATAGCCGCGAGCCAGACGCCGACAGTACAGAACCCCGTGGCGTTCCTTGCGGCCCGCATCGCGGCAGACCCGATGCGCATAGAAGGCGATGACCGCAAAGCCCGCGACCACGACGGCCGATGCCACCGGCCAATACGCTGCCAGCAGGCGGTGCAGCAGGACATCGGGCGTGAAACGGTCCACCAGATAGACGAGGCCGTAGATCATGCCGAGGCTGGCCGCCTCGCCATACTGGCCCGGCCAGATCTTCCCGGGCTGCTCTGTCCCGTTTGCGCCGGTTCTTATGGCAAAACGGCAGGTCCACACCCGGCCGCCCAGCCGGTAGCCCAGCAGCATCGCCCCCAGACCGGAGAGAAAGAGCCCGACGATCAGCAGCAGGTCGTAGAGAAACGGCGGCGTCATCGTCTCTCCTCGCCTGCTGCGGCAACGGCGCGCAAACGCGCCGTCACCGGCTGGTGGTCGCTGTGCGCGAAACCCAGGTCGCGCGTCTCCACTTCCTCGACCTGCACATTTGGCGAGACGAGGAAGCCGTCCACGATCAGCGTCCTGTTCTCGCCCGGCACATAGGGCTGGTGCGCCGTGCGCACGGTCGGCAGCTGCGGGTCGGTGGCCCATGTCCAGTCCGCCGGCACAACTTCGGCAGGCAGGTCGCGGATCCAGAACTGGAAACGCTCCTCCGTGCGGTGCGGGAAGTCCACCGGCAGAAGCCGCAGGTTCCAGTCGCCGCCCACCACCACCCGCGCGCCGCGGGCATATTCGGCCTCGGCGAAGTCG
>PHEG01000460.1 GCA_002842835.1 Alphaproteobacteria bacterium HGW-Alphaproteobacteria-2
AACGGTGCCGTCGCCGGTGAGGTCGAGCCAGTCCCGGGCGGCGTTCGCCTCGGGGTTCAGCTCCAGGCGCGGCCCCTCGCGCGCCGCCTGCGGCGCCATACCGCCGAGCCCCAGCGCGCGCGCGACGCGGATCCCCGAGCGCAGGATCGAATCGTCGATCACCATCACCGTGACGGTGGCTCCCGAGATGATGTCGGGCGCGCCCGTGCGTGCCTCGCCGCGCGCGACCGCGGCAAGGTCGAGCCCGACCATCTCGGCCATCAGCGCCCGGATGCGCGCCTCGGGGATGCCGACGAGCACGATGGGTTCGGAATGGGCGGCAAGATGAACGCCAATGATGCGCGCATCGTCGTCGAGTGCGACAAGGGTGTGGATCGGCTTGCCCGCATAACCGGTGGTGCCCACGAAATCGGAGGTGATGAAGGCCCACCCGATGCGTTGGCCGCCCTGCATCAGCGGCGCGACTGGCGCTTCGGCGCGGATCGGGCCGTAGGCATCGGCCCCGGCGACGAGCGTGTCGGGTGTCACCTCGCGCAGGAAGCGCGCCAGATGCGGGCTTTGCGCCGCGGCGATGGCGGGAAGGAGGGCTAGGAGAAGCACCGCGAGCAGCGCCGCGGCAAGGCGGGCGCGGAAGGCGGCACGGGGCCGGAAGCAGCGGGGAGAGAGCAGAGCGGGGCAGGCAGGGGTCATTCGCTCAGGCCTCGGACGGGGGGCGCGCGGGCAGGCGGGGTGTGCGGCGCATGGCGGATCAGCTTGAAACGGTGGGGCTGTGGCGTGGTCGTGGTGTGCGGGCGCGGCGCGGCAAGCGGCAGGGCCGCGGACGTCAGCGCGAAGGCCGCCGCTGCCACGCAGTCGGGGCAGAGCCTCTGCGGGCAGGTGTCTTCCGGCGCTACTGGGCGACCCTGCGCATCGAGGGTCAGCACTTCCGGCCCGTCGGTGCCGCAGATCACGACCTCATGGCGCGGCCCGGCGAAGGCCTCCGCCCGCCCCGAAGCCAGCCCGAGCGCCAGCGCCTGCACGCAGAGCGCGGCGACCAGCAGCGAGAAGGCAAGGGGGCGAAACCGGGTCATGCCACCCGTTTCGCATGCCTTGACCCCGGCGGACCTTGATCAAGGTCAAACTGGATACTCTTTTGGCGTCCGCTATCCGCGCGAAGCGGGCCTGATGCAGATCAAGGTCATGCGGGCGTCGGCCGGTGCAGATTGCCCGGACAGGAGGCCGCCGGATGCGACTCACCAAGTTCAGCGACTACGCCCTGCGCACCCTCATCTATGCCGCCGACCGGGAGGGCACCCTTGCGACGGTCGAGGAAACCGCGCGCTTCTTCGGAATCTCGCGGGCGCACCTGAAGAAGGTGGTCATGCGGCTTTCCACGGCGGGGTATCTCGAGGCCGCGCGCGGCCATGGCGGAGGCTTCCGGCTGGCGCGTCCGGCGGCAGAGATCAACCTCGGGGCGCTCTTGCGGGCGACGGAGCCCGATTTCGGGCTCGTCGAATGCTTCGTGCCCGGCAACGCCTGCCGCATCACTGCCGCCTG
>PHEG01000461.1 GCA_002842835.1 Alphaproteobacteria bacterium HGW-Alphaproteobacteria-2
ATGTCGTCCATCAGGCGTTCCTGCGAGAAGACGGCCGAGGGCCTACCCACGCCCCGGTACGTTCCGATGGGGCATTTGTTTGTGGCGACGGCGCGAAACGTCGCCTCGTAGTGCTGGAAGTCATAGGGGCCGGGCATGACCTTGGCCGCCATCCCGGGGTCTCCAGCGGAACTAAAGGGGAAGGTCGAGTAGGCCCCATTGTCCACCGTGATATCCGCCTTCAGGCCTAGGATGCGCCCCTCGGCGGAGACATAGGCCTCAAGCGTGTGGCGATGATCGCGGGCGTGGATGCTGGCCATCAGATGCTCGCGGCGATCCTCGATCCATTTGACAGGGTGGTTCGTCCTGAGTGCAAGCCATGGTACCAGGACCTCCTCGACGAAGACCTGTCCCTTCACGCCGAAACCGCCGCCCACCTCGGGCGCCACGACGCGCAGACGTGCTTCGGGCCAATCCAGTTCTTCGGCGAGGTAGGTGCGCAAAAGATGCGGGATCTGCGTGGATGACCAGACCGTCAGCATCCGGTGCGCCGGATCATAGCGCGCAACGACACCACGGCACTCCATCGGCACACCGGCCTGCCGGTGGGTCGAGTAGGTATGGCGGAACACGTGCGCCGCCTCGGCGCGTGCCCTGGCGACGTCGCCCCCCTTCATCTGACGCTCGACGATGACGTTGCCGCGCCAGCCGTCGAAGAGCGGCGGCATGGACGGGTCCATCGCCTGTTCCATGCTCCCGACCGGGGTCAGCGGGTCATAATCGACAAGAACGGCCTCACTCGCATCCTCTGCGAGGTAGGGGTCTTCGGCGAGGACCGCCGCCACCGGTTCGCCCACGAACCGGACCCTGTCGCGCGCTAGAAGAGGCTGTACCGAATACTGCATCTCCGGATAGTCCTGATGAGCCCGGATGGCGAGATCGCCGATGTCCTCGCCGGTAAAGACCTGAAGCGGATGCCCCAACTCGGCCAATGCGGCGCTGTCGATGCCGCGGATGCGCGCATGAGCCAGCTCGGCGCGCACGAATGAAAGGTGCAGCATGTCTGGAAAGCTGATGTCGTCGATATAGCGCGCCGAGCCCGAAAGAAGGCGGGTGTCCTCGACCCGGGCGACACGCGCGCCCACATGTTTCGGCCTGTCCATCTGCCCTGTCATCGCGCGTCCCCCGCCGACAACCGCTCCGCGATGGCCGAGCGGACCGCTTCGACGATGCCCTGGTATCCGGTGCAGCGGCAGATGTTTCCGCTCATCGCCTCGCGGATATCCGCTTCTTCGGGCATCTGTCTCGCTGCGACCATCGCTTCGACGAAAGGAAGGAGAGCCATGATGAAGCCGGGCGTGCAGTAGCCGCATTGCAGTGCGTGCTCCCGGTGGAATGCGCGCTGCAGGGGATGCGTCGCCTCGGGCCCGCCGATACCCTCAACCGTGCGGATTGAGCTACCGTCGCACTGCACGGCAAGGGTCAGGCAGGACAGGCGTGGCTCGCCGTCGACATGCACCGTGCAGCAGCCGCAGGCGCCGTGGGCGCAACCG
>PHEG01000462.1 GCA_002842835.1 Alphaproteobacteria bacterium HGW-Alphaproteobacteria-2
GCCGATGAAGCTGAAGCCGACGACGCCGAACATCGCGTCCACGTTCTCCGCCTCGGTGTCGAGGAAATGGTCCTCCACCTGCTCGATCACGTCGAGCGTCCGCCCGGCGGTGGCGCCGGCGGGCGCATTGACCAGGGTGAACATGATCCCCTGATCCTCCTCGGGCAGGAAGCCCGTGGGCATGCGCAGGAACATCACCCCCATGACCAGCGCGAGCCCGAGCCAGAGCAGCCCCACCCGGACGGGGCGGCGCACGATCCAGCCCACCGCGCCGCCGTAGCCGCGGGTGGTGGCGCCAAAGCCGCGGTTGAACCAGGCGGCAGGCCCGCGCTTCGCCCGTGGCGGGCGCAAGTAGCTGGCGCAGAGCGCGGGCGTGAGCGTGAGCGCGACCACGACCGAAAGCGCCATGGCCGAGACGATGGTGACAGCGAACTGCCGGTAGATCACCCCCGTCGAGCCGGGAAAGAAGGCCACCGGCACGAAGACCGCCGAGAGCACCATGGCGATGCCGACCAGCGCGCCGGTGATCTGACCCATGGACCTGCGCGTCGCCTCGCGCGGCGGCAACCCCTCCTCCTCCATGATGCGCTCGACGTTCTCGACCACCACGATGGCGTCGTCCACGAGCAGCCCGATCGCCAGCACCATCGCCAGCATGGTCAGCGTGTTGATCGAGTAGCCCGCCACCGCCAGCACCCCGAAGGTGCCGAGCAGCACCACCGGCACGGCGAGCGTCGGGATCAGCGTGGCGCGCAGGTTCTGCAGGAACAGCAGCATGACGAGGAAGACGAGGCCGATCGCCTCGAACAATGCGCACGAAGGGCGTGGTATCGTAGGGGATCGTGTAGGCCACCCCCTCGGGAAAGAAGGTCGAGAGCTCCTCGATGCGCGCGCGCACGCGCTCGGCGGTCTCGAGCGCATTGGCCCCCGAGGCGAGCTGGATCGCCATCCCCGTCGCCGGCTGGCGGTTGAACCGCGCGATGGTGCCGTAGTTGTCCGCCCCGATCTCTACGCGCGCGACATCGCGCAGCAGCACCAGACCGCCGTCGGTCTCGGCGCGCAGCACGATCTGCTCGAAATCCTCCGGCCCGGTCAGCAGCGACTGCGCGGTGACCGTGGCGTTGAGCTGCTGGCCCTCGGGCGCGGGCAGCGAGCCGAAGGCGCCCGCCGAGATCTGCCGGTTCTCGGCCGAAACGGCGGCGACGACATCGGAGGGCGCGAGATCGAAGGCGGCAAGCTTCGAGGGGTCGAGCCAGATGCGCATCGCGTATTTCGAGCCGAAGACGCGCACATCGCCAACGCCCTCGACGCGGGCAAACTCGTCGGCGAGGTTCGAGACCATGTAGTCGCCGAGGTCGAACTGGTCGAGTCGGCCGTCCTGCGAGATCAGCGCGATCACCATCAGGAAGCCCGCCGAGGACTTGCGCACCGTCACCCCCTGGCGCTGCACCGGCTCGGGCAGCAGCGGCGCGGCCTGGGCGAGCTTGTTCTGCACCTGCACCTGGGCGATGTCGGCGTCGGTGCCGGTCTCGAAGGTGAGCGTGACCTGCGCCTGCCCCGCCGAGGTCGACGACGACGAGAAATAGCGCAGTCCCTCGAGCCCGGTCATCTGCTGCTCGATCACCTGGGTCACCGTGCTCGCCGTGGTCTCGGCCGAGGCACCGGGAAACTGCGCGGTCACGCTGACCGAGGGCGGCGCGATATCGGGATACTGCGCCACGGGCAGCGTGAGGATCGAGAGAGCGCCGACGCCCATGATCAGGATCGAGAGTACCCAGGCGAAGACCGGCCGGTCGATGAAGAAGCGCGCCATGCCCGCTGCCTCAGCGCATGGCCGGGGGGCCGGCCTGCGCCTGCGGCCCGGCGCCGCTCCCGGACGCGCGTTCCTCGGCCGTCACCTGCTGGCCCGGGCGCACCTTCTGCAGCCCCGCCACGATCAGCCGGTCGCCGGGGCCGAGCCCGCCGTTAACCACCCAGTCCGCCCCCTGCGCGCGGATCACCGACAGCTCGCGGCTCTCGACCTCGCCGTTTGCGTTGACCACCAGTGCCACGGGCCGCCCGCGCCGGTCGCGGCTCACACCCTCCTGCGGTGCGAGCACGACGCCGCGCGCGACCCCCTGGGGCATCTCGACCTGCACATACATCCCCGGCAGCAGGAAAGCCTGCGGGTTGGGAAACTCCATGCGCAGGGTGACCACGCCAGTCTGTTGCTCGGCCGCTCTACCGTCTGGCCGCGGCGCCATGCCAGCATCTCGGCAGCCGATTGAGTGACATCGACGAAGACCGGGTCGAGCGCGCGGATCACCGCCAGCGGCTGGGACTGCCCGGCGGTCACCAGAGCCCCCTGGGTGGTCAGCGAGCGGCCCACCACGCCCGAGAGCGGCGCGCGGATCACCGTGCGCTCGACATTGATCTCGGCGGTGCGGTAGCGCGCCTCGGTGACCTGCAACGCGGCCCCGGCGGCATCGCGTTCGGAAAGCGCGTCATCGAAGGCCTGTTCGCTGACCACGCCGCGCCCGCGCAGCGCCTCGACGCGGGCGTAGTCGCGGTCGGCGGCGCGCAGACGGGCGCGGGCCTGGGCGATCTCGGCCTCGGCGGATGCCGCCTCGGCCTCGTAGGTCGCCGGGTCGATACGGTAGAGCGGATCGCCGAGCGCGACCCTGGCGCCTTCCTCGAAGAGCCGCTCGGTGATGATGCCGCCCACCTGCGGGCGCACCTCGGCCACGCCCGAGGCCACCACACGGCCGGGCAGCAGGCTGGTCAGCGTCACGTCACGCGCCTGAAGCGTGACCACCGTCACCGCAGGCGGCGGGCCGCCGCCCGGTTGCTGCGCGCCGACCGGCGCCGCGGCGAGCGCGAGGGCGAGCAGCGCGAGGGCGGTGCGCGGATGGACAGGTGCCAGGCGCGGCATGGCATCGGCTCCCGGGACGGCGCCCGCATGGCGCGCGGCGCGAAGAACTGTTGCAGGGGAATATAGCCCTCCCC
>PHEG01000463.1 GCA_002842835.1 Alphaproteobacteria bacterium HGW-Alphaproteobacteria-2
CGGGTTGAAGGCCACGGCGTTCACCCCCTCGATCACCGAGGGGTCGAGCTCGTCGGCGGCGCGATTGACATCGACGAAGGCGCGCGGCGCGGTGGCCGCAAGCAGCGGCGCACCGAAGGCCGGGGCCTGCGCAAACAACCGGTCAACGAAACAATCCTCCGACGAACGGATCGAGCGCGCATCGAGGCGCGTGGCGGCGAGAAACTCCGGCGGATAGTCGCGCCCGCTGTGCGGTGAGGCGAAGACCGCACCGGTGCTGCGGCGGACGGGCATCGAGAGGCGATAGGGCTCTGGCGGCATTGCGAACTCCTCGCGCACAGCATAGCGCGAGGCGGGCCAGAACCGAAAGGCAAAAGCCCTTGAACGGCCCTCCGAAGCCCAGTATAGACGCCGGGCCAGCGCGGGGCCGCGCCGGTGCGCGTGCTCGTGGGCCCGTGCGACGGCTGGCCCCTCCGGGCGTGAGAGGGCGCGTAGCTCAGCGGTAGAGCACTACGTTGACATCGTAGGGGTCACAGGTTCGATCCCTGTCGCGCCCACCATTTCGCGCCATGGCATGCGCGACAGGAATGACAAAGGCGCCCGGCGCCGCGAGACTGGAGAAGGACCATGAAGGTCAGGAATTCGTTGCGTTCTCTCAAGACGCGCCACCGCGACTGCCAGATCGTGCGCCGCAAGGGGCGGGTCTATGTCGTGAACAAGACCCAGCGCCGCTTCAAGGCCCGCCAGGGCTGACGCGCCTGCAATCGGCGCATGCCGGGCCGCCCCGAGGGGCGGCCCGTGGCGTTTGACGCACTGCCTGAGGCGGGTTGGGCCTGCCTGCAAGGGACAGGCAACCCAGGGCTGGCGTCACTGCGGCTCGAGATCCTGACCCGCCGCAAGCCGTTCCAGCGCCTGCGGCAGAACCGCGGCTGCGGCCCGGGAAAGAGCCGCTCGCGCGGCACTGAATTCGCGCCCGAGGCGCAGCATTGCCCCGATCTGCCGGGGATCACGCATAAGAGCCAGCGCCAGCGCACCCGCGCGGCTCTGCCCATCGGGCCCCAGCGCCACCGTGGCGGCGGGTGGTACGGCACGCCTCGCGGGGTCGAGCACCGCGCGCAACACGCCGAAAGGCAGCCCCGCCTCCGCCGCCACCCGCGCCACGCGGTGGCTTTCCATGTCGAGCGCCAGTGCCCCGGTGGCAGCGTGCAGCACGGCCTTGGCCGCGGGCGTGCCCGCAAGCCTCTCGCTGCCCAGTAGATCGCCCGCCGCCCCCTCGGGCACCAGCCAAGGGACCGTTACCCAGCGCGCGCCATTCTCTGCAAGCACCGCCCCGGGCGCGAGCAAAGCCCCCGCAGCCAGCCCTGGCTGCAGCCCCCCCGCCGTGCCTAAGCTCAGGAGCGCCCGGCAGCCAGCCATGAGGCAGGCACGCGCCCCCGCCTCGGCCCGCTCGGGCCGTGCACCGCTGAAGACAACCATCAGCCGGGGGTCGCGGCCGAGTCGCCCCAGCGCCGCCGCCTCGGCCCGTGCACCGCAGATCACCCCGATCAGTGGAGATAGAAGACCCGCGGAAAGCCGACGCCGGTGAAATGCGCCTCCTGCCAGCGCGCGCCCTCGGCGTCGAGAGGGGCCGCGCGCAGCCAGGCCGCTGCCCGCGCCGCCGCCTCGCCCTGTGCCTCGTCCTCGCCCGCGGCCAGCAGGCCCAGAAGCCCCCAGGCCGTCTGCGAGGGCGTCGAGGCGCGGGCATGGCCGGGCCAGCCCTCGTAGGTCTCGAGCCCCTCGCCCCAGCCGCCGTCGGGGCGCTGGCGGGCCTTCAGCCAGTCCACCGCACGCCGGATCCAAGGCTGCGACATGTCCTCGCCCGCGCCCCTGAGCGCCACAAGCGCCGACCAGGTGCCATAGACGTAATTCGCGCCCCAGCGCCCGAACCACGACCCGTCGGGTTCCTGCGCGCGGCGGATGTAGGCGACCGCGCGGTGGATGTTGTCGGCGTAGCGTTTCGCGTCCACCTGCGCGAGGCAGCCCAGCACGCGCGCGCTCACATCCACCGTGGGCGGGTCGAGCAGCGCGCCGTGATCGGCGAAGGGAATGGCATTGAGGTAATAATGCTCGTTCTCTGGGTCGAAGGCACCCCAGCCGCCGCTCCTCGACTGCATCCCCGCCAGCCATTCGCAGGCCCGGTCGATGTTCTCCGCGTAGCGTTCTGGGTCGGCGCGGTGCATGGCCATGGCCACCACCGCAGTGTCGTCCACATCCGGGAAATCTGGGTTGTCGTACTGGAACGCCCAGCCGCCCGGGCGCAACCCCGGCCGCCGCACCGCCCAGTCGCCGACGTGATCGAGGATCTGGCGCTCGGCCAGCCAGTCGAGCAGGGCGATGAGCTTCGGGTCGTCGGGCGCCCCCGCTTCCAGCAGCGCATGGGCGGCAAGCCCCGAATCCCAGACCGGCGAATGACAGGGCTCCAGATAGGTCTCCTCGCCGCGGTGCTGGATCAGTCGCTCCACTGCCCGGCGCGCCACCTGCATCTCCGGGCTGTCGTCGGCATGGCCCAGCGTGCGCAGCGCCATCACCGCGTTGATCATCGCGGGGAAGATCGCGCCCAGCCCCGCCTCGCCGTTGA
>PHEG01000464.1 GCA_002842835.1 Alphaproteobacteria bacterium HGW-Alphaproteobacteria-2
CATTGAGGTGGATACGCCCGTCCCGCTCCACCACCCGGGGCATGTTGTCGGCGAAGGCGGGGCGGATGTCGGCGCCGGTCTCGACCACCTCGGCCTCGGAAAGCGCGGGGTGCAGCGCATAGGCCGAGGACAGAAGTTCGAGGAGCGCGCGCGCCGTCACCGGACCGGGGCGCGCGCTTTCCACCATCGTGGCTCCCAGCATGTAGATGCCCTGCCCGCGCGGCACCAGGTAGACCGGCACCCGCGGGTGCAGGAGCCGCAGGGTGCGCCTGAGGGCGAGGTCGTGACAGCGCAGCAGCACCATCTCGCCGCGCACGCCGCGCAGGCCGGGCAGGCTGTCGCGCGCCGCCCAGCCGCGACAGTCGATCACCCGCGCGCCGGGCGGCGGCGTGTCGCCCGCCTCGATGTCGATCCCGGCCTCGGACAGCCGCGCCGCAAGCCGCCCCAGCGCCGCGCGCGGGTCGAGATGCGCCTCGTCCTCGAAGAAAAGCCCCTCGCGCGCGCGGCCCGCGAGATCGGGCTCCAGCGCCGCAATCCCAGCATCGTCCACAGCTCGGTGGCCGCGGGTGCGCGCGGCGAAGCGCGCCAGTTCCGCCCGGTCGCGGGCAGGCGCCAGCACCAGGGTACCTGCGCGCGTCACTTCCGCGCCCTGTGCCGCCCACCAGTCGGCAGCGGCCTGTCCGAGGCGCACCACCTCCGGCTCGGCCGTCTCGCCCTCGCAGAAGTGGGCCAGCATGCCGCCTGCCCACCACGAGCACGCCTGCGCGCCCGGACCGCCGGCGCGGTCGATCAGCCTTGGCCGCAGCCCGCGCGCCACCAGTTCCGCCGCCACGCAGAGCCCCGCCACACCAGCCCCGAGGATCGCCACATCGCTCATGCCGGACCCCATTGGGCGAAGAAGTGGTGCACCGGTCCGTTGCCATGTCCGACCGCCAGCCGGCCGGCGGCGCGGATCGCGCCCTGCAGGTAGCGGTGCGCGGCCTCCACCGCACCATCGAGATCGCGCCCCAGCGCCAGCCCGGCGGCGATGGCCGCCGAGAGCGTGCAGCCAGTGCCGTGCGTGTTGCGCGTCGCCACGCGCGGCGCCTCCAGCACCAGCGGGGGGACGCCGTCGCGGATCAGCAGATCGGTGCAGAGGGGGCCAGCACCATCGGGCAGGTTGGGGGTGATCAGCGCGGCGCGCGACAGCAGCACGTCGCGCAGCGTCTCCAGCGCATCGTCTGGCAGCAGCACGTCGCCCGATTTCGCCACCATCACCGGGTCGAGCACGACCGGCGCCGCGCAGCCCGCCAGCGCCGAGGCCACGGCGCAGATCGCCTCGGGCCCGCCCAGCATCCCGATCTTCACCGCCCCCACGGCGAGATCATCGAGGACCGCGGCGATCTGTTCGGCGATCATGCCCGGCGAGACAGACTCCACCGCAGTCACCGCACGCGTGTTCTGCGCCGTTACCGCGGCAAGCACCGAGCAGCCGTAGACGCCAAGCGCCGAGAAGGTCTTGAGATCAGCCTGGATACCGGCGCCGCCGCTCGAGTCGGAACCTGCGATGGTGAGTGCGATCGCCGTCATGCGCCCTCCGCCGTCGAGCGGCCGGTATGGGGATAGGGGGCGTTTGCAGCACGCGACCCGTTCCCTACGCCGGCATTGCCCGGATCAGGTTCGATGGGTTGGCGCTACGCACCTCTCAGCCCTTGCGGGCACCCCAACGGTTCTGAGTGTCATCTAGCAGTCATCTGCGCGGTTGGCGGCGCGCAACCGCCTGCGGAAGGCCGGGGCGCGCTGGCGCTCCAGCACATGGCGGCAAAGGATGGCCGTCATGTTCGGCTTGTCGCGCCCGTCGAGAGCCAACAGAAGGTTGCGTAGATAGGTGCCGCTCTGCCGCCTCGCGCGAAAGAGCCGGGCGAAGCTTTGTGCATCGAGCCGTTCCTGAGCCGCCTGTTCGATAAGCGCGTGCAGGATGTCGATCTTCCGGAGCACTATCTCGGGTCGCGGTCCGCAGAAGGGGCAGGCAAGCCGGGTGGTGTTGCACGCCGGGAAAAGGCCCGCATGCATCGAATCAGGTACGACGTGCGGATCGTAGAGCACGAAGACCTGCATCGCGCCCTCGACCAGCGCGGGGGCGTCGGCATAGCGCCCGGAGACGTCGCGGCTCCACAACGCGCGGTCGCGCGAGTCCCAGGGCGCACGGCGCGGGTCGAGCGTGGCGCGGGGGCTGACCGCGACGACCCGCGCCCCGGGCAGGATGACAGAGAAGGCACAGGCTGCGTAGCCGCCAAGCCCGGCGCCGTAGAAAACCGTGCGATCGTAGGCCTGCAGCGTCTCGTCCTCGCTCAGCGCGTCGAGGAAATCGAACATCGCCGCGCTGCGAAACCCTGTCTCGCCCTCGGCAGCGACATGCAGCAGCGACCAGCCCTTGTCCTCGACGAAGTCGATCCCGAGCGGCAGACCGCCAGACCGGGCGAGCGTGTCTGCCACGCTCTCGAAGGTGACAAGCAGTGTCGGGCCGCGGCGAACGAAACTGGCCCAGTGTTCGGCATCGATCTGCCGCTGCCAGCCGCCTCGCAGGGCATAGCGGCGCAACATCTCGTGCAGTTCCTCGACCGTGCCGACCTCGTCGGGGATATTGTCGTCGGCATCGACCATCGAGGCATCCATAGGGTTTGAGACTTTCCTGGCGAGCTGGCGGGTGCGAGGCGGGCAGTCGAAGAGCGAAGCGCGCTCCATGATCCATCTGCCCGGCAAGTTAGACCCGCGTGCGGCCCGAATTGGGCAACCCGGTGAAAGTTCACGGCGGCGTGAGCCGCTCACCCACTCAGAATGGGCAGGGCGCGGTGAAGCGCAGGCCGCGCCCACCGTCGGGATGGCGCAGCCGCAGCGTCTCGGCATGGAGTTGCAGACGCGGCGCGGCTGCCAGTGCCGCACCCTCCGCGTAGAAGGGATCGCCCAGGATCGGGTGGCCGATGACCTGCATGTGCACCCGCAACTGGTGGCTGCGCCCGGTCTCCGGCTGCAGGCGCAACCGCGTCGCCGCACCTTCCGCCAGCGTCTCGTGGCGCAACACCTTCCAGCGGGTCATCGCCTGGCGTCCGGTT
>PHEG01000033.1 GCA_002842835.1 Alphaproteobacteria bacterium HGW-Alphaproteobacteria-2
ACTTGCCCCGGACGCAACCGAGGCACAAGAGGCCCCCATGACCGAGACGAGCGAGCCGATCCTGCTGCGCGAGGACCATGGCCCGGTGCGGCGGCTGACACTGAACGCGCCCGCGAGCCTCAATGCGCTCTCGAACGCGATGCTGGCAGCGCTCCAGACCGAGTTTGACGCGCTGATGGATGCGCCGGGCATCCGCGTGGCGGTCCTCGCCGCCAATGGCCGCGCCTTCTGCGCCGGGCACGACCTGAAGGAGATGACCGCGGCGCGCCAGTCGCCCGACGGCGGACGCGGCGCCTTCTCGACGCTCTTCGACGCCTGCGCGCGGATGATGCAGACGATCCCGCGCCTGCCCCAGCCGGTGATCGCCGAGGTGCACGGGCTGGCCACCGCGGCCGGTTGCCAGCTTGTCGCGAGCTGCGACATGGCGGTGGCCGCCGAGGAGGCGCGTTTCGGCGTGAACGGGGTCAACATCGGGCTCTTCTGCTCCACGCCCATGGTGGCGCTCAGCCGTGCGATTCCGCGCAAGGCGGCCTTCGAGATGCTGACCACGGGGCGGTTCGTCGAGGCGGCGGAGGCGCAGCGGCTGGGGCTCGTCAACCGGGTGGTGCCCGGCGCCGACCTGCGCGCCGAGACCGAGGCGCTGGCGGGCACGCTCGCCGCCAAGCTGGGGTCGGCGGTGAAGATCGGCAAGCGCGCCTTCTACGAGCAGCTCGAGATGCCGCTGGCCCAGGCCTATGCCCATACCGGCGCGGTGATGGTGGAAAACATGCTCCACCGCGACACCGCCGAGGGGATCTCCGCCTTCATCGAGAAACGCCCGCCGGGCTGGCACCAGGACGGCTGAGCCGGGATCAACACATGCATGTTCGCACATCGCACTGGCGCGGCGTGAGATTCAACAACCCCGAGTCCTTCCCTTGCCCGGAATCAAGGCGCGGCTCGCGCCGCCGGGCAGCGCCCGACCGCCCGCACGGGCGGGCGCTCCTGCAACGTCTGCGGGCAGAACTGGCGTCGGAGTTTGCTGAACCATAAAGTGCCACTCTCCGTCCGTTGCAGCGCCCACCTGCGGTCGGGCTCTGCCCTCTGTTGCGAGAGTGCCCGTCCCGCGCGACGAACCGCTGACCGGCATTGACCATTACCCACACCCCGGCGCTTTCTCCATCCGCGCCTCAGAGCCGGTAGAGCGCGGCAAACTTCTCTTCCAGATAGCCGACAAGCGGCGCAGCCGACATCGGCCCGCCGGTCGCCTGCGCCATCAGCTCCTGCGGCATCATCCGCCCGCCGTGGCGCTGCACCCGCTCCGCCAGCCAGCCCATGGCGGGACGCGGGTCACCCGACGCAAGCCGCGCATCGAGATCGGGCAGATCGGCGCGCAGAGCCGCCCAGAGCGCCGCGGCATGGACATTGCCCAGCGTGTAGGTGGGGAAATAGCCGAACAGACCGGCCGACCAGTGCACGTCCTGCAGGAACCCCAGCGCCGGGCGCGGCGGGGGTGTGCCGAAATCGGCGGCAAAGCGTACCCGCCACGCTTCCTCCAGGTCGGCCACGTCCAGCCGCCCGGCGATCAGGTCGCGCTCCAGGTCGAAGCGCAGCATGATGTGCAGGTTGTAGTGCAACTCGTCCGCCTCGGTGCGGATGAAGCCGGGCGCGACGCGGTTGAGCGCGGCATGGAAGGCATCTGCATCGGCAATCCCCATGTCGCCGAAGCGCGCGCGCATCTCGCCCCAGAGCCAACCCGCGAAGGCCCGGCCCCGCCCGATCTGGTTCTCGACCAGCCGCGACTGGCTCTCGTGCACACCCATCGACACGCCGGTGCCCAGCGGCGTGCCCGCCAGCGCCGGGTCGATCGCCTGCTCGTAGAGCGCATGTCCCAGCTCGTGGATCGTTGAAAAGAGGCAGTTGAACGGGTCCGCCTCGTCCACCCGGGAGGTGATGCGGATGTCATGCGCACCGCCGCCGCCGGTGAAGGGATGCACCGAGAGGTCGAGCCGTCCGCGCGCGAAATCGTAGCCGAAGCGCTGCGCGATCTCGCGCGCCAGCGCCATCTGCGCCGCGGCGGGGAAATGACCCGAGAGCACGGGCGGCGTGCGCCCCGCGCCCAGCACCCGCTCGCGCAGCGCCACAAGCGGCGGGCGCAGTTCGGCGAAGAGCGCGGCGATACCGGCGGCGCGCGCCTCGGGTTCGTAGCCGTCGATGAGCGCGTCGTAGGCGTCGATCCCCTGCCCCTCCGCCAGCGCCTGCCCCTCCTCGCGGGTGAGCGCCACCACCTCGGCCAAAAGCGGCAGGAAGGGAGCCGGGTCGTCGGCGGCACGCGCGGCCGCCCAGACGCCCTGCGCGCGAGATGTCGTTTCGGCCAGCGCCTCGGCCAGCCTGCGCGGCACGCGTGCGGCGCGGGCATGCAGCCGCATCGCGGCGCGCAGCAGCGCCTGCGCGTCAGGGCCCTCGGGCGGCTCGGCCTGCGCCATTGCTATCAGATCCCCCAGCGCCGGGTCCGCGCGGCGCTCGTGGGCGAGCCCGGCCAGCAGCGCCGCCTGCGCCGCGCGCGTCCCGGCGGCACCCGCGGGCATCATCACCTCGCGATCCCAGGACAGCAGGCCCGCGATGCCCTCCAGCGTGACGACCTCGCGCAGCCGGGCGGCCAGCGCCGCCTGCGCGCTCATGCCCGGGCCCCGCGCAGGCCCGCGACCAGCGGATGGAGCGCGAGAAAGCGCGCCCGCAGGATCGCCGCCAGCACCGCCACCGCGCCCAGTTGGTGCAGGATGGCCAGCTGCAAGGGCGCGCCGTGCAGCAGCGTCACGATGCCCAGCACCATCTGCCCGAAGACCGCCACCAGCACCCACGCACAGGCGCGCCGCGTGGCCGGATGAGGGCTTTGCCGCGCGCGCCACCAGAAAACCAGTGCGGCGAGCAGCAGCAGATAGCCGCCAAGGCGGTGCAGAAACTGCACGAGTCCCGCATCCTCGAAGAAGTTGCGCCAGAGTGGCGTGAGGGCGAAGGGATCGGGCGGCAGCCAGGCTCCGCCCATGAGCGGCCAGTCGGTGAAGCCGCGGCCTGCGTCGATGCCCGCCACCAGCGCGCCGAGCAGGATCTGCAGACCGGCGAACGCGACGAGCGCGCCGGCGCCGGCGGCGAGTCCCGTCTCGCGCATGCGGCGCGCCTGGAGCAGTGCGCCGGGTGCCCGCCCGAGGCCCTGTGCGAGCCACCACAGCAGTCCGAGGATCAGGAAGGCGAGGCCGAGGTGGGTGGCCAGCCGGTAGGAAGCCACGCTCACCGCCTCGCCCGAGAGACCCGAGGCGACCATCCACCAGCCGATCGCTCCCTGCACGCCGCCCAGCACCCCGGGCAGCAGCAGCCGCCCCGTCCAGCCCGGCGGGATGCGGCGGCGAACGAGAAACCACAGGAAGCCCGCGGCCCACACGAGCCCGATCAGCCGCCCGAGCTGGCGGTGGCCCCATTCCCACCAGTAGATCGCCTTGAACTCGGCCAGGCTCATGCCGCGGTTGAGAAGCTGGTATTGCGGGATCTGTCGGTATTTCTCGAACTCCGCCTGCCAGTCGGCTTCCGACACGGGCGGCAGCGCACCGGTCACCGGGCGCCATTCGGTGATGGAAAGCCCCGAGTCGGTGAGCCGCGTCATGCCGCCGACGGCGATCATCAGGACGACGAGCGCGAAGAGCGCCAGCAGCCAGAGGCGGATCGCCGCGCGCGCGCCCGCGCCGCCGCCGGTCACCCGGCCCGGCCCGGGCATGGCGGGCGCCTGCCCGGCCCCGACTTCCTCGAAGATGCTCCGCCCGCCTGCCATGCCGCCCTCCGCCGGTTGCGCGGGACGATAGGCCGGGCTCCGGGCGGCTTCAAGCGCCCCGACCCTCTTGCACCCCGCGCCCTCGGCGGGCAGGAAAGGCACGGGGAGGAACGCGCCATGCAGCAGATCGACCTGACCGGGCGGCACGCACTCGTCACCGGCGGGGGCAGCGGCATCGGGCTGGCCATCGCACAGGCGCTGGCCGGTGCCGGGGCGGAGGTGACGATCACCGGGCGGCGGCAGGCGGCGCTGGAGGCGGCGGCGGCGGGCGCGGCGCGGCTCCACCCGCTGGCGATGGACGTGAGCGACGAGGCGAGCGTGGTGACGGGCACCGCCGCGGCCATCGCCGCGCGCGGGCCGGTGGCGATCTGCGTGGCCAATGCAGGCATCGCCGAGGGCGACGCGCTGCACCGCTCGGAACTGGTGCAGTGGCGGCGGATCATGGCGACCAATCTCGACGGCGCCTATCTGACGGTGCGCGAGAGCCTCAAGGCGATGCGCAAGGGCGACTGGGGCCGGGTGATCGGCATCTCGTCCATCGCCGGGCTGCGCGGGCTGAAGGGTGCGGTGGCCTACACGGCCTCGAAACACGGGCTGATCGGGCTCATGCGCGGGCTGGCGGCGGAATACGCGGGCACGGGGCTGACCTTCAACGCGCTCTGCCCGGGCTACGTGGCGACCGAAATCGTCACCCGCAACGCCGCAGCCATTGCCGGGCGCACCGGCATGAGCGAGGCCGAAGCGGTGCAACTGATGGCCGGGACAAACGCGCACGGGCAACTGATCGACGCGGGCGACGTGGCCGCCGCGGCGCTCTGGCTCTGCGGGCCGGGCTCGGGCACGGTGAACGGCCAGGCGATCGAGATCGCGGGCGGGCAGGTCTGAACGCATGCGGCTGCGCGCTTTCACCGCCGGCGACGCAGCGGATTGCCACCGCGTGTTCCACCGCGCGGTGCACGAGGGCGCGGCCTGCGCCTACAGTGCAGAGGAGCGCGCCGCCTGGGCCCCCGCAACGCGGATGCCGGACGACTGGGGCGCACGGCTTGCCCGGCACAGCACCTGGGTTGCCCTGCGCCGGGGCGGGGTCTGCGGCTTCCTGACGCTCGGGCGCGACGGGCATATCGACCTCTTCTATGTGCTGCCGGAAGAGCGCGGACAGGGCACCGCCGACCGGCTCTACGAGGCCGCCGAGGCGGAAGCCCGGGCGCTGGGCCTGGGCTGGCTCACCACCGAGGCCAGCCTTCTTGCCCGCCCCTTCCTGGAGCGGCGCGGCTGGATCTGCGAGGCGCGCCAGAGTTCGATCCGCGAGGGTGTGGCGCTGACCAGTTTCCGCATGGCGAAATGCCTGGCCCCGCCGGTCACTCCGCCCGGGGAATGATCGTCGAGGGCGCGGGTGCGTGCGGGGGCTGGAGCATCGCCCAGAGTGTGACCGCGATCACGAAGCCAAGCAGCAGCGCGGCCAGCAGCAGCGGCACACGGCTCAGCCAGCGCGGGGCCGTACCGCGCGGGAAGCGCCTGCGCCCGCCGAGCCAGAGCGGCACCGCCGTCATGCCCGCTGCCGCCTGCAACCCGGCGAAGCGCGCCAGCCTGTCCAGACCCCGTGTGAAGCCGTCGCCGGTGGGTTCGGTCAACCAGACCGCGGCGAACGACCCGCCCCAGAGCAGCGCCCAGAGTGCGGCCAGCAGCCAGAAGAGGCGCGTGGTGCGGGTCATTGACGTGCCTCCGGGCTGCGGCGCGCGCAGGATGGCGGCGGAACGCCAGCGCCGCAAGCCCGCCCGATCGCGGGCTTTCCAGCCGACCTGCAGGCCGCTAAACTGAACGCGACCGTTCAGTTTTTCCGGAGCCCGCCATGGCCGTCACCCTCACCGTCAACGGCGCCGAGCACGCTCTCGACCTGCCACGCGAGATGCCGCTCCTCTGGGCGCTGCGCGACGCGCTGGGGCTCACTGGCACCAAGTTCGGCTGCGGCATCGCCGCCTGCGGCGCCTGCACCGTGCTGGTGGAGGGCCAGGCGGCGCGCGCCTGCGTGCTCGCCATCGGTGATGTCTGGGGGCCGGTGACGACCATCGAGGGGCTCGGGCGCCCCGAGGCGCTGGCGCCGCTGCAACGCGCCTGGATCGCGCATCAGGTGGCGCAATGCGGCTATTGCCAGCCCGGGCAGATCCTGCAGGCCGCCAGCCTGCTGGCCGAGACTCCCGCCCCAACGGATGCCGACATCGATGCCGCCATGTCCGGCAACCTCTGCCGCTGCGGCACCTACGGGCGGATCCGCGCCGCCATTCATACGGCGGCGCGCGAGATGGCGGAGGGCTGAGCCATGTCACGCCTCGGCCGCATGACCCGCCGCACCTTCCTCGTCACCTCGGCCGCCGTCGCCGGGGGCGTGGCCTTCCTCGTCCGGAAGGACGGCCAGCCGGTGCCGAACCCGCTGGAGCCCGGCCCGGGCGAGACCGCGCTGAACCCCTGGCTGGTGATCGACGGCGCGGGCGTCACCATCGTCACGCCGCGCGCCGAGATGGGCCAGGGCACGCAGACGACGCTCGCGGCCCTCGTGGCAGAGGAGTTGGACCTCGCCTGGGAGGACGTGCGGGTAATGCACGGCCCGGCCTCGGCCAGCTATTACAACGGCGCGCTTCTGGCGCTGGGAATGCCGTGGAAGGAATACGCCGCCAGCCGCTGGCAGGAGGCAGCAGTGGGCAGCACCGATGTGGTGGCGCGATTGCTGGGGTTGCAGGTCACCGGCGGTTCCACCGCCATGGTGGACGGCTTCGAGAAGATGCGCCGCGCCGGGGCGGCGGCGCGCATCGTGCTGGTGCAGGCGGCGGCGGCGCGGCTGGGGCTGGCGGCGGAACGCCTGCGCACCGAAGCGGGCGCGGTAATCGCCCCCGATGGCACACGCCTGACCTACAGCGATCTGGCCGAGGCGGCAGCGGGCATCCCGCCGCCCGAGGATCCGCCACTGCGACCGGCCTCGGGCTGGAAGCTGCTGGGCCGTGCGCTGCCGCGCACCGACATGCTGGCGAAGGTCACCGGCACCGCCGAATTCGGCATCGACGTGCGTCTGCCCTGCATGCTGTTCGCCACGGTGCGGATGAACCCGCGTCTCGGCGGGCCGATGCACGGCTTCGACGCGGGTGCTGCGCGGGCGATGCCCGGCGTCGTCGAGGTGCTGGACCTCGGCACCGGCTTTGCCGTGGTGGCCACCAACACCTGGCTCGCCTTCCGGGCCGCCGATACCGTGCGCGCTGACTGGGGTGCCGCCCCCTACCCCGCCGACAGCCCCGCGCAGATGCAGGCCATTGCCGCCGCCTTCGAGGACCACCCGAACGCCACGCTGCGCGACGACGGTGACATGGCCGACTCCACCGGCAACGAAATCAGTGCCGAATATGCCGTGCCCTATCTCGCCCATGCCTGCATGGAGCCGATGAACGCCGCCGCGAGGCTCGACGGCGAGCGGCTCGATGTCTGGTGCGGCACGCAGGCGCCCATGCTGGTGCGCGACCATTGCGCCGCCGCGCTGGGGCTGAAGGGTGCCGATGTGGCGGTGCATACCACCTTTCTCGGCGGCGGTTTCGGGCGGCGGGGCGAAACCGATTTCGCGGTCATCGCCGCGCGCGTCGCCGCTGCCCTGCCCGGGCGCGCGGTGCAGGTGACATGGACCCGCGAGGAGGACATGCGCCACGACTTCTACCGCCCCGCGGCGCTGGCCCGGCTGCGCGGGCGCGTGGCGGGGGGCCGGGTGACCGGGCTGGAGGCACGTATCGCCGCGCCCTCGATCACCCGCCAGATGATGCGCCGCATCGCGGGTTTCGCGCCGCCGGGCCCCGACAAGACGCTGCTGGAGGGCGCCTTCGACCAGCCCTATGCGATCCCCAACTTCCGCGTTGCCTTCATCGAATGCTTCCTCGACGAACTGGCCCAGGCGGCGGGGCGCGACCCGCTGGAACTGCGGCTGGAACTGGTGCGCCCCGAACATGCCCCCTCGGCGGCGGTGCTGGAGGCGGTTGCGGAGATGTCGGGCTGGGGCACGCCGCTGCCCGAGGGTCGCGCGCGGGGCATCGCCTTCTGCCACTCCTTCGGCACGCCCACGGCCGAGGTGGTGGAACTTGTGCAGACCGACGCGGGCATCCGCATCGCGCGGGTATTCGTCGCCTGCGACCCGGGCACTGCGCTCGACCCCGGGATCCTCGAGGCGCAGATGACCTCCGGCGCACTCTTCGGCCTTTCGGCGGCGGTGATGGGCGAGATCACCTTCGCCGGCGGCATCGCCGGGCAGGGCAATTTTCCCGACTATGACGCACTGCGCATGAACACTGCCCCGCAGGTTGCAGTGAACATCCTGCAATCGGGCGGAATCGGAGGCGCGGGCGAGGTGGCCACACCGCCCGCCGCGCCCGCGCTCGCCAACGCGCTCTTTGCGTTGACGGGCCGCAGGGCGCGGCGACTGCCGCTGGTGCACGACTTCGCCTTCGCGCTCTGAGACTCAGGGCGCGGGGAGGCGCAGAGCCACCTGCAGATCGGCCACATTCGTGCCGGTGGCCCCGGTCAGCAGCAGATCTCCCGAGGCGGCCAGCGCCGGGTAGCTGTCGTTCGCGGCCAGTGCCGCCTCCGGTTCGATGCCCGCCGCCCGCATACTCGCGAGGCTGCCCGCATCGACCAACCCGCCCGCAGCATCGGTGGGCCCGTCGCGCCCATCGGTGCCGCCTGAAAGGAACACCCAGCCCTCGCAGCCAGCCAGAGCCAGCGCCACGCGCAGCGCCAGCTCCTGGTTGCGCCCGCCAAGCCCGGGGCCTGTGACATTCACCGTGGTCTCGCCGCCCCACACGAGCGCCATGCCCGGCGCCGCTTCTGCGACCGCGCGCGCCACCATCGCCGCAGCTTCTCCTACATCTCCCGTGAGCGGGGCCTCGGCCATGCGCACCCGCCAGCCCACGGCGCGCGCTTCCCCCGCCATGGCGGCAACGCTCTGGGAATTACCGCCGATAAGGAGGTTTGTCACCTCCGGCGGCGGTGGCGGTGCAGGCTCCGAGCGTGCGAGATGCGCGCGCACGGCCTCCGGCAACCGCTCCCACACGCCGCGCCGGCGCAGCAGTTCCGCCGCCTCGGCGCGGCTGCCGATGGGTGCCGCCGTGGGGCCCGAGGCCACCACGCGCAGATCGTCGCCCACCACGTCCGAGAGGATGTAGCCCGCCACGCGCGCGGGCGCGGCGAGCCGTGCCAGACCGCCCCCCTTGAGCCGCGAGAGCGCCTGGCGCACCAGGTTCGTCCCGGCGATGTCGAAACCATGCGCGAGCAGCAGCCGGTTGACCGCCGCCTTGGGAGATCAGCGCCACCAGCACGTCGCCCGCGCCCATACCGGCAACGCAGGCGGCCACCCGCTCGGCCGCCGCGGCGCCGCGCGCGTCGGGTTCGGGGTGGCCTGCGGCCACCACCTCGGCCCCGGCGAGCGGGCGCGCGTTCTCGTCGTTGGTGACTACCAGCGCCGCCGCGCCCGGCAGCCGTGCCAGCGCCACCCCGGTCATCGCTCGCGCCGCCTTGCCGAGCCCCAGCACGCAGACCCGCCCGCCGGGCCGGGGCGCGGGCGGAGGATGTGCGGCCCAGGCCAGCTCCAGCGCTGCAACGGGGTCGGCCGCAGCCACCCCGGCGAGGAAGATGTCGCGTGCCGCGCGCCGCGCGGGCTCTAGTGTGGGGTTCTCGGTCATGGCACCTCCGGGAGCCAGATTTAGGCCCCTGCGGAATGCGGCGAAACCCCCTACCCGCCCGCCGCCCGTGCGAACCAGGCGCGCAGGAGCGCATGCCGCGGGCGTGGCGCGCCACTTCCTCGGGGCTGTCGAGCCGAACGCCCCTGGGCGCCTGATGCACGCCCGGCCAGCCCGGCTCGGCGGCGTGGCACATCGAACAGCGGCCCATGACCACGCCCGCCACCTCCTCAAAGCCCTCGCTCTGCATCAGCGCCGCCTGTCCCGGCGTCAGCGCGGGCGCATGCTCCGCCCCCGGTTCGGTCGAGAGCCACATGATGGCGATGAACAGCAGCGCCGTCGCCGCCCAGGTCCAGTTCGGCGCGGCGCGCCGCGCATGGAGGGTGTTGAAGTAGTGCCGGATCGTCACCCCCATCAGGAACACGAGGCTGGCGATGACCCAGTTCCACTGCGTCGCGAAGGCCAGCGGGTAATGGTTCGACAGCATCAGGAACAGCACCGGCAGCGTGAGATAGTTGTTGTGCGTCGAGCGCTGCTTGGCGATGGCCCCGTATTTCGGATCCGGCACGCGCCCTGCCTTGAGGTCGGCCACCACGATCTTCTGGTTGGGGATGATGACGAGGAACACGTTGGCCGACATGACCGTGGCAGTGATCGCCCCCAGATGCAGCAGCGCCGCGCGGCCGGTGAAGACCTGCGTGTAGCCCCAGGCGAGCGCCACCAGCACGCCGTAAAGCAGCACCATCAGCACCCGGTTGTCGCGCCCCAGTGGCGAGCGGCAGAGCGCGTCATAGGCGAACCAGCCCACCACCAGCGAGCCGCCCGACAGCGCCATCGCCTGCCAGCCCGCCAGATCGGCCACGTTCGGGTCGATGAGAAAGAGATCCGCCCCCAGCCAGTAGACCAGCACCAGCATCGCGAAGCCCGACATCCAGGTGGCGTAGCTCTCCCACTTGAACCAGGTCAGATGCTCGGGCAGCCGCTCGGGCGCCACCAGGTATTTCTGGATGTGGTAGAAGCCCCCGCCATGCACCTGCCATTCCTCGCCATGCACGCCCTCGGGCAGGCCGGGTGCCTTGCGCAGCCCCAGATCGAGCGCGATGAAATAGAAGGACGAGCCGATCCAGGCGATGCC
>PHEG01000465.1 GCA_002842835.1 Alphaproteobacteria bacterium HGW-Alphaproteobacteria-2
CGCGATGGCGGGCGGGCCGCTCCTGATCCTGCCGCTGACCCATTTCAACCGGCAGGTGCGCCGGAAGACCCGCGCGGCGCGCGGCGCGGCCGGGCTCCTCACCACCCGGCTCGACGAGATCTTCCACGGTGTCAACTCGATCAAGCTCAACACTGCCGAGGCAGGCGACAGCACCCGCTTCGGCGACGCGCTGCGCCGCTATGTGCGCGCGCAGGTCAAGGCGGGCGTCGGCCAGGCAGCGATCCCTGCGCTGATGGACATCGCCTCGGGCATCGGCCTCATCTCGGTCGTGGTCTATGGTGGCTTCCAGATCATGGCCGGAGAGGCGACGCTGGGCGAACTCATGTCATTCTTCACCGCCATGGCGCTTAGCGTGAACCCATTGAGCCGGATGGGTAGCGTGCTCGGCTTCTGGCAGGTGGCGATGGTCAGCCTCGACCGCATTCGGGATGTCTTCGATGCGCGCCCCTCGATTTCCTCGCCCGCCCGGCCGCGCCCGCTGAGCGATCTGCCCGCGCGGGCCGACCTGAGCTTCGAGGACGTAGCATTTGCCTACGAACCCGGGGCGCCGGTGCTGCGCGGGCTGTCGTTCACCGCCGAGGCGGGCAAGACCACGGCGCTGGTGGGGCCCTCGGGCGCGGGCAAGAGCACGGTCTTCCATCTCCTCACCCGGCTCTACGACCCTGACGCGGGGCATGTGCGCATCGGCGGCATCGACCTGCGCGAATTCGCGCTCGGCGATCTGCGCGGGCTCTTCTCGGTCGTCAGCCAGGAGATCGCCCTGTTCGACGAGACGATCCGCGATAACATCCTCTTTGGCCGTCCCGGCGCCAGCGAGGAGGCGCTTGCCGCCGCGATCGAGGCGGCCAACCTGTCGGACCTGATCGCGCGGCTGCCGCAGGGGCTCGACACGCAAGTGGGCCCGCGCGGATCGAACCTCTCGGGCGGGCAGCGACAGCGCGTCTCGATTGCCCGCGCGGTGCTGCGCGATGCGCCGATCCTGCTGATGGACGAACCCACCCCGGATCGTGGTGCTCGACCAGGGTTGCAAGCTGGACGAGGGCTGCCACGAGCAGTTGCTGGCGCGCGACGGCACATACGCGGCGCTCCATCGCATGCAGTTCCGCGGCAGCTGAACCTGCGCTCAGGGCCCATGGAGGCGACCGATCAGCGCCGCGCTTGCCTCGTGCGGGCCGAGCCCGACTTCGCGCCTGAGCCGCGCGCGCGAGCGCGCCAGCCGCGCCGCCAGCGTGCCGCGCGGGATCCCCAGCCGGGTGGCCAGCGCCGTCTGTCCGTCGGGAGATGTCAGTGCGGCCAGCAGGAGTGTGCGCTCCTCCTCGGGCAGCCGTGCGATTGCGGCCACCGCATGCCTGGCCGCCTGCTGCGCCGCGCGCCGACGCTCGGGCGGGCAGGAGACGGGCTCCGGCAACAGGGTAAGCGCCTCCAGCGTCGTGCGTGCCGGGCGTCGGCGGCGCAACCGGTCACGCCACAGGTTGCCGAGCACGCGCAGCGCGAAGCGGCGCGCATCATGCGGCGGCGCGCCCCCCGCACGATGGCGCGCGAGCATACGCAGAAGCGCCTCCTGCGCCATGTCCTCCGCCTGTGCCGGGTCTGCCCCCAGCCGTCGCGCCCGCGCCGCAAGCGCGGGTGCGAGCCCGGCGAGCGTCTCGGGCAGGGTGGCGGGTATGGATGATGTCGGCACGGGGCTCTCCTCCCGCCCCATGAAACGCCTGGCCCCAAAACGTGCAACGAGCGGCTTTCCGCAAGGTGCCCCTTGCGCGGGTGCCGCCGCCCCTTGATCGGCGGCAGGTTGCCCGAATCGCCTGCCGCCATCGGCGCCGCGCCGCCTCGTGCGCCCTTCACGCGCCGTCGGCACGCTCCGGGGCGCAACAGGGGCGCGCGCTGTGCGTCCGGTCATGTGGAGGCACTGGAGCCTCCGGAACATCGATGGAGAGACAGATGCGACACGCTCTTGCCGCCACCCTTGCGATCGCCGCCGCACTTGCTGCCGCGCAGGCCAAGGCCAGCCCGGACGCGAACGGCGACGGGCTCATCTCCTATCCGGAGCTTGCCACGGTGGTGGACATCGACCGCACCGGCTTCGACGCGCTCGACACCAACGGCGACGGCGCTCTCGACGAGACGGAAGTGGCCGCCGCGCAGGAGGCGGGCAAGCTGCCGCAGCAGCTCTGAGGCGGGGACGGGGGGCGGCCAGCCGCCCCCCGCACCACGCTCAGCCGCCGCGCGCCATGGCGGCGACGCCGGTGCGCGCCACCTCGACCAGCCCCAGCGGGCGCATGAGTTCCACGAAGGCGTCGATCTTCTCGGTGC
>PHEG01000466.1 GCA_002842835.1 Alphaproteobacteria bacterium HGW-Alphaproteobacteria-2
CCGGATCAGCGTCTTGCCGCCGTCGGCGATCTCCACCTCGATGCGCCGCGCGCCCGCGTCGAGCGCATTCTCCACCAGTTCCTTCAGCGCCGAGGCAGGGCGCTCCACCACCTCGCCCGCGGCGATGCGGTTGATCGCCGCCGGGTCGAGAGGGCGGATGACAGGGAAAGCGCCTATCTTGGGGTGATCGAGAGACATACCCCGACATATAGCATGGCCGAAAACGATTCGGCCATGATCGCGGGCGCCTGCTCAGTTCGCCGGGGCCATGCCCACCGGGTTGCCCACCACCACAACCTGCAACTTCTCGGGCCGGAAGAGCCGCTTCGCCACGCGGTTCGCCTCTTCCAGGGTGACAGCGTTCATCAGGTCGTTGCGGGTGTTCACATAGTCGATGGGCCGACCCGAGATCTGCAGCCCGGCGAGGATGCGCGCCGTCTGACCGTTACCCGAGAACCGCAGCGCGAAAGAACCGGTGACGAAGCGCTTGGCGGCGTCGAGTTCCTTCTCCGTCACCCCGTCGCGGGCGATGCGCGCCCATTCCGCACGCACCAGTTCCACCGCCTCGGCAATCGTGTCGTTCGAGGAGGAAAGCTGCCCCTTCACCAGCGCCGCATTGTCCATCGGCGCGAGGTAGGAATAGACGCCATAGGTCAGGCCGCGCTTCTCGCGGATTTCCTCCATCAGCCGCGAGCTGAAGCCGCCGCCGCCCAGGATGCGGTTGAGCAGATAGGCCGCGAAGAAATCCGGATCGTTGTCGGAGATGCCCTCGTGGCCGAACAGAGCCACCGACTGCGGCCCGGCGAAGGGCTCCACCAGCACACCTCCCGGCGCGGCGATCTCGGCATGCTGGGGCAGCGGCGCGCCCGTCTCGGGCAGACCGCCGAGCAGCCGGTCGAGCAAGGGGCCCAGTTCCGCCGCGGTGATGTCTCCTACAACGCCGATATAGACCCGGTCGCGCGCCAGCGCCGCGCGATGCGCGGCCAGCAGATCCTCGCGCGTCAGCGCGCGCACCGTCTCCTCAGTGCCGTCGCTCGGCTGCGCGTAGGGATGATCCTCGAAGGCCAGCCGGTCGAAGACCCGCCCGGCGATGCTGCGCGGATCGAGCGCGTCGCGCGCGAGCCCGGCCAGAGACTGGGAACGAACCCGCTCGATGGCCGCCGTATCGAAGCGCGGCTCGACCAGCGCGAGGCGCAGAAGCTCGATCGCCGCGTCGCGGTTCTCGGTCAGGAACCGCGCGGAGACCGAGAGAGAGTCGTTCTGCGCCGCAAAGGAGAACTCGGCGGCCAGCGCCTGACGGGCGGCGAGGAACGCGGTGGAGTCCATCTCGCCCGCGCCTTCCTCCAGGAGGGCAGCCATGAGGCTGGCCGCGCCGGCCTTGCCCGGAGGATCGAGCGCCGCACCGCCCCGGAAGCGCAGCTCCAGCGCGGCGAAGGGCAGGCTGTGATCCTCGACGAGCCAGGCCTTCAGCCCGCCAGGAGAGGTGACCTCGGTGATCGCCACCGCCGCGCGCAGCGGCCGGGCGTGCCAGCGCGCTCCAGATAGCCGGTGACCGAGCGGCGCGGATCGAAAAGAGCCTGCGCCGCGGCGATCACATCCTCGGCGGTCACTTCCTGCAGGATGCCGGGCCATGCCTCCACATCCGCGACCGTCAGCCCGGCGGTCAGGGCGCGGCCCATGCGCATTGCCTGGCCCATGGCGCTGTCCTGATCGTAGATCACCTGCGCGCGAACCTGGGTCTTGACGCGCCCCAGCGCCTCGGGATCCACGCCTTCGGCAAGGAACTCCGCCAGCGCAAGATCGAGCGCCGCCTCGGCATCAGCGAGGCTCACACCCGCGGCGGGCATCACGAAGAGCCCGAAGGAAGAGGGATCGAGCGAGACCGCATCGTAGAAACTGCCGGTGCTGACCGCGACGCCTGCGCCCAGTTCCAGCTTCCGGCCCAGAACCGAAGTAAGCCCCGAGCCACCCAGAAGTTCGGCCAGAACTTCAATCGCAGCCGCCTCGCGCTGGTCGCCGGTTTGCCGCGCCGGGGCGAGGTAGCTTCGGATCATGTAGGGCTGGCCCACCCGCGCGTCGCGCAGCGTGAAGCGCCGC
>PHEG01000467.1 GCA_002842835.1 Alphaproteobacteria bacterium HGW-Alphaproteobacteria-2
TGTGCCCCGCGCCGATCACAACCTCGCCCGACTGCCCGAAGGCATGGACCCCGCCCTTGCCGCCGCGCTCGGCTGCCGCGTCACCACCGCCTGGCACGCACTGACGGGCCGCGCGGCGCTGGCCCCGGGCGAGTGGCTGGCAGTCTTCGGCACCGGCGGCGTGGGACTTTCCGCCGTGCTGCTGGGCCGGGCGCTGGGCGCGCGGGTGGTGGCCGTCGATGTGGTCGAGGAAAAACTCGCCGATGCCCGCGCGCGGGGTGCCGATGCCACGGTGAACGCTGCGCGGGGCGATGCCGCCGAGGCTGTGCGAGAGATCACCGGTGGGGGCGCGCATGTGGCGCTGGAGGCGCTGGGCGTGGCCGAGACCACCGAGGCGGCGATGCGCAGCCTGCGCAAGCTCGGGCGCATGGTGCAGGTGGGCATGCCCGCCGGACGGCATACGGCCATGACGCTGCCCTGGGACGTGGTCTATTCCGGGCAGCTCGCGCTTTTCGGCACGCGGGGCATGCCGGCCTGGCGCTATCCCTCGCTGTTTGCGCTGATCGCCGGCGGGCAGGTGGACCTCTCGGGACTCGTCGCCCGCCGAGTGCCGCTCTCTGCCGCCAGCGCGGAGCTGGCCGCCTTCGACGCCCCCGCCCCGCCCGGCATCGCCGTGATCACCGATTTCACCGCCTGAGGAGGCCCCCATGAAAGCCGCCGTCATCGTCTTCCCCGGCTCGAACTGCGACCGCGACCTTGCCGTGGCCTTCCGCGCCGCCTTCGGCACCGAGCCGGCGATGGTCTGGCACAAGGAGACGGCGCTGCCGCCGGGGCTCGACCTCGTGGGGCTGCCCGGCGGGTTTTCCTTCGGCGATTACCTGCGCTGCGGTGCCATCGCCGCGCGCTCCCCCATCGCGCGGGCCGTGGCGGATTTCGCCCACAGGGGCGGGCATGTGCTGGGCATCTGCAACGGCTTTCAGGTGCTGACCGAAACCGGCCTGCTACCCGGCGCGCTGATGCGCAACGCCGGGCTCAAGTTCGTCTGCCGCGACGTACGGTTGCGGGTGGAGACGGTCGACAGCCCTTTCACCAATGCCTACCGGGCGGGCGAGGAAATCTCGGTGCCGGTTGCGCATCACGATGGCAACTACATTGCCGATCCGGACACGCTGGCGCGGCTGCGCGGCGAGGATCGGGTTGCCTTCCGTTATCTCGACAACCCGAATGGCGCGATGGACGACATCGCCGGAGTGCTGAGCCAAAACCGCCGCGTGCTGGGCATGATGCCCCACCCCGAACGCGCCGCCGACCTGGCGCTGGGCGGCACGGGGGGCGCGGCACTCTTCGCCTCGCTCGCCGGAGTGCTGATGGCTGCCTGAGGGGCCCTCACTCACCGTCCTTGCGCTCGGCGATGCCGTGGCGGCGGAAGAACCCGCCCTGCGCGATGAAGAAGGCGAAGACCGCACCGGGCAGCCCGAAGGTCTTGAAGCTGACCCAGGCATCGGTGGACATTGCGCGCCAGACGATCTC
>PHEG01000468.1 GCA_002842835.1 Alphaproteobacteria bacterium HGW-Alphaproteobacteria-2
CGCCTTCGCCGCGGCGCGGCACGATTTGGCTGGCCTTTGCGGCGGGGCTGGGGTAACGCCCGCGCAACCCTTCCCGGAGAGACCCGATGGACCTGCGAAACATCGCCATCATCGCCCATGTTGACCACGGCAAGACCACGCTGGTCGACGAGCTCCTGAAACAGTCGGGGGCCTTCCGCGAGAACCAGGCGGTGGCTGAGCGGGCGATGGACAGCAACGACATCGAGCGCGAGCGTGGGATCACCATCCTGGCCAAATGCACCTCGCTCGAGTGGCAGGGGCACCGCATCAACATCGTCGACACGCCTGGCCACGCCGATTTCGGCGGCGAGGTGGAGCGCATTCTATCCATGGTCGATGGCGTCGTGCTGCTGGTCGATGCCGCCGAAGGACCGATGCCGCAGACCAAGTTCGTCACATCGAAGGCGCTGGCGCTGGGGCTGCGTCCTATCGTGGTGCTCAACAAGGTGGACAAGCCCGACGCCGAGCCCGACCGTGCGCTCGACGAGGTGTTCGACCTCTTTGCCAATCTCGGCGCCGACGAGGCACAGCTCGACTTCCCCTATCTCTACGCCTCGGGCCGATCGGGCTGGGCGGACGCCACGCTCGACGGGCCGCGGCGCGACCTCTCGGCGCTTTTCGAGATGATCCGTGCCCATGTGCCGCCGCCCGCGCAGGCAGCGCGCACGGAAGCGCCCTTTGCCATGCTCGCCACCACGCTGGCAGCCGACCCCTATCTTGGACGCATCCTCACGGGTAGGGTGGAAGCCGGGAGGCTGCGCGCGGGCGAGACGCTGCGTGCGCTCTCGCGCAAGGGCGAGGTGCTGGAAAGTTTCCGGGTGAGCCGCATCCTTGCCTTCCGCGGCCTCGGACAGCAGCCCATCGACGAGGCCGTGGCGGGTGACATCGTCACGCTTGCTGGCATGTCGAAGGCCACCGTGGCCGACACGCTGGCGGCCCCCACCGTGACCACGGCGCTGCCCGCGCAGCCCATCGACCCGCCCACCATCTCGGTCACCTTCGGCATCAACGACAGCCCCCTCGCGGGCCGCGATGGAGCCAAGGTGCAATCGCGCGTGATCCGCGAGCGGTTGATGCGCGAGGCAGAGTCGAACGTCGCGATCCGCGTCAGCGACACACCCGGCGGCGAAGCCTTCGAGGTCGCCGGGCGCGGCGAATTGCAGATGGGCGTGCTGATCGAGAACATGCGTCGCGAGGGCTTCGAGCTTTCCATCTCCCGCCCGCGCGTGCTGACCCGCGGCGAGGGTGGCCAGCGGCTGGAGCCGGTCGAGGAGGTCACCATCGACGTGGACGACGAGTTCACCGGCCCGGTGATCGAGAAGGTGACCGGCCCGCGCCGCGGCCGCATCGTCGAGATGCGCCCGGCAGGCGCGGGCAAGACACGCATCATCGCCCATGTCCCCTCGCGCGGGCTGATCGGCTATCAGGGCGAGTTCCTGACCGACACGCGCGGCAACGGCGTGCTCAACCGCGT
>PHEG01000034.1 GCA_002842835.1 Alphaproteobacteria bacterium HGW-Alphaproteobacteria-2
CCCGACACGGGTCTGGCGGTAGAGCGGGGAATGCCCGTCGAGGGCGGCGAGCAGCAGCAGCGCGCCGAGCAGCGGCAGCACGATGGGCAGCGCGGCCAGAACGAAGGCGATGTCGAGCAGGCGCTTGCCGCCGTCCCGGTAGAGGCCGAAGTGGCGCCGGCCTCGCGCGGCAGCAGGTTTTCCCAGTGGCACTGAAGAACCCGACAATTCCCTGAACGCCATCACCTGCCACTCCCAAAGCCATACATGGGCAGGCCCGCACGGAAAACCAGCCGCACCCCCTGCACCATGTAGCACACGATACCACCCACGCCTCTGTGATGCCCGGAATCCGGCTCTCCGAACAGGGGGAGGCCGATGAAATTCCGGTAACATCTCCCTTTGCCTGCGGTTTTCGCAGAAAAATGCCATGTCTTCCTTAATCTCGACACATTCCAGGTACGGCGGCGGAGGCCGGATTGTTGATCCGAAGCCAACAGTCATACATCTTCGGGCCGACTGTCGTTTCGGCCGGGTCAGCGATTCGCCCGGGGCGGCCCCCCGGCACCATCATCCGACCCGACGAAAGGTTCCGGAGGATGCATTGAAGCGGCATATTGGCCGCCAGCGTCCCGACTCGGGAAACGACTGCCCCGCCGGGCAGCGCAGATACCCCGGGGAAGCGGAATCGCGATGCACTCCGCCGGGTGACGTCCTATATCGGGTTGACGAACCCGTGAGGACCCGCCCCGGGCCCGCCAACGACGACCCGCGAAGGATGCCATGCAGCCCGAACCCCTCTACGCGGATTTCTTCGGTCTGTCGGAGCGCCCCTTCACGCTGCTGCCGGATCCGTCGTTCCTCTACTGGTCCGACCAGCACAAGCGGGCCTTCACGATCCTCGAATACGGCATCCTCTCGCGCGCGCCCATCACGCTGATCACCGGCGAGATCGGCTCGGGCAAGACGACCCTGGTGCAGAAGCTGCTCTCGCAGATCGAGGAGAACGTCACCATCGGCCTCGTCTCGAATGCCCAGGGCGGGCGCGGCGAGCTGCTGCAATGGGTGCTCAACGCGCTCTCCGTCGATGTGCCAAAGGGCGCGAGCTATGTGCAGAAGTTCCAGAAACTGCAGGATTTCCTCGTCTCCGAATACGCCGACGGGCGGCGCGTCATCCTGATCTTCGACGAGGCGCAGAACCTCTCGCGCGAGGGGCTGGAAGAGCTGCGGATGCTGACCAACATCAACGCCAACAAGGACGAGCTGATCCAGCTCATCCTCGTCGGCCAGCCCGAGTTGCGCGACGCCATCCGCGACCCCGGCATGCGCCAGCTCGCGCAGCGCGTCGCGGCGAGCTTCCATCTCTCCGCCATGGAGCCCAGGACGGTCGCCGCCTATATCGCGCACCGGCTCAGGGTGGTCGGCGGCACCGGCACGGAATTCACCACCCGCGCCTGCCAGCTCATCCACGAGAAGACGGGCGGCGTGCCGCGGCTCGTCAACCAGTTCTGCGACGTGGCGATGGTCTATGCCTGGACGAAGGGTCAGCTCGTGGTGACCGAGGAAACGCTGCAGGAGGTGCTGCGGGACGGCATCTTCTTCGCGGCACAGGATCTGCCGGAAAGGGCGACGGGCTGATGAACGAGTTGCACTACTATTTCTCGATCTTCCTGCGCAGGTTGCACTATTTCCTGTTCGTCGCGGTCAGCGTGGCGGCCGTCTCGGTGATCGTGGCGCTGAGCCTGCCGCCCGCCTATGTCGCGCAGATGCGCCTGCTGCTCGAGGCGCCGCAGATCCCCACCGAACTGGCCGCCTCCACGGTCACGATGCCGGCGATCGAGCAGCTCGAGATCATCGAGCAGCGCCTGATGACGCGCGAGAACCTGCTCGCCATCGCCCGCTCCCAGCAGGTCTTCGAGGCGGTCGAGAAGATGAGCGCCGACGCGATCGTCGAGGCCATGCGCGCGCGAACCGTCATCCGGCGCGCCGCCCGGGGCGGCGACACGCCGCTGATGACCATCTCCTTCGAGGCGCGCAGCGCCGCCGTCGCCGCCGGCGTGCTCAACGCCTACCTCACCCGGATCGAGGAGCGCAACATCGAGTTCCGCACCGCCCGGGCCGGCAACACGCTGGAGTTCTTCCAGCAGGAAGTGGCCCGGCTCGGCGCCGATCTCGACCGCCAGGGAGCGCGCATCCTCGAGTTCAAGAACGCCAATGCCGATGCCCTGCCCGAGGGGCTCGACTACCGCATGACCCAGCAGTCGCTCCAGCAGGAGCGGCTCTCGCAGGTCACGACCGAGATCTCCACCCTCACCCGCCAGCGCGAGCGGCTGGTGCAGATGTTCGAGGCCACGGGTCAGGTCGGCGCGACGGGGCCTCTCTCTCCGGTCGAGCAGCAGCTCCAGGATCTGCGGCGCCAGCTCGACGAGGCGATGGCCGTCTATTCGCCGGAGAACCCGCGCGTGCGCATGCTCGAGGCGCGCATCGCCCAGATCGAGGCGCGCCTCGCCAGCCAGCCCGCAAGCACGCAGGCCCCTGCCGACGACCCGCGCCGCAGCTCGCTGCTCGACATCCAGCTCGCCGAGATCGACGCCCGCATCGAGCTGCTGCGCGAACAGCAGGGCGAGATCGAGGCGCGGCTCGAGGGACTCCAGGAGGCGATTTCCAGGACCCCGGCCAACGCCATCGCCCTCGAGGAACTGACCCGCACCTATGCCAATGTCGAGGGCCAGTACAACACCGCCGTGGACCGGCTGGCGCAGGCCAGCACCGGCGAGCGGATCGAGGCGCTCTCGCGCGGCCAGCGCCTCTCGGTGATCGAGCCCCCCGTGGCGCCGAGCACCCCCACCAAGCCGAACCGCGTGCTCATCGCCGGCGGCGGCTCGGCCTTCGGCATCCTCGCCGGGCTGGCCCTTGTCGTGCTGCTGGAAGTGCTCGGCCGCCCGGTGCGGCGCCCCGCGGATCTGGTGCAGCGCCTCGGGATCCGCCCGCTGGCCACGATCCCCTACATCCGCACGGGCTCGGAGGTGCTCTGGAAGAGGCTCCTCAAAACCGCCGTATATCTGGGCATAATCCTCGGGATCCCCGCGGCGATCTATGCGGTTCACCTCTTCTATCTGCCGCTCGACCTGCTGGCGGACCGGGCGATGGACAAGATGGGCATGCGCTGGTGACGGCTTCGGTGCGGGGCATGGGTAGAAGGGAGTAGAGGGTATGGAACGGCTGCAGGAAGCGCTCGCCAGGGCACGGGAGCAACGCCGCCACTCGGAGCGGGCCACCCCCGGGCAGGCCGACGCCGCGACGCCGGAGAAGGAAAGGCCCGCGCCCGCGCGGCAGGCCCCGGCAGGCCCGCGCGCGCAGGCACGCTGGGAAGACCTCGCGCCGCTGCAGATACGGCCGGTCGCGCTCAAGCGGCACCGCGTGCTGGCGCATGAGGGCGGGCGCGATGCGGCCCCCTACGACCTCCTGCGCACCAAGATCATGTATCAGGCCAAGACCAACAACTGGCGGCGCATCGCCATCGTCTCGCCCGACCCGGCCTGCGGCAAGACCACCACGCTCGCCAACCTGGCCTTCAGCTTCGAGCGCCAGCGCGACATGCGGGTCATGATCATCGACCTCGACCTGCGCCGCCCGATGCTGCAGGCGGTGCTGAGCCAGGACTGCGACCACAGCATGGCCGACGTGCTGGAGCGCCGCCTCACCTTCGCCGAACACGGGCGGCGGCTCGGGGCGCGCGTGGCGCTCGGCCTCAACGGCAGCCACGCGCCCAAGCCCGCGGAACTGCTGCTGAGCCAGCAGTCGCGCGAGGTGCTCGCGCAGATCGAGGCCGACTACGCGCCCGACCTGATGCTCTTCGACATCTCGCCGCTTTCGGTGAGCGACGACAACATCGCCTTCCTGCAGAACGTGGACTGCGCCGTCATCGTGGCCGCGGCGGAAGAGACGCCGGTCAGCCGCATCGACCAGGCCGAGCGGCAGGTGGCGGAGCTGACCAACGTCATGGGCGTGGTGCTCAACAAGTGCCGCTACGAGGACGCCGCGGACAGCCATGGCTATTACTACTGAACCGGGCGCGGGATGCGGGCATGAAGGGCGCGCGTGACATCCGCGCCGCCGCGGCGGCGGCGGAGATCGCCGTCATCATCCCGCATTACGACGATCCCGCGCGGCTGGCGCGCTGTCTCGGGGCGCTCCGCGGCAACGATCTCTCGGGCTGCGAGGTGGTGGTGGTGGACAATGCCTCCCCCTCCCCGCCCGATGCGGTGCGGGCCGCCTTCCCCGAAGTCCGCTTCGTCACCGAACCCGAGCGCGGCGCCGCGGCGGCGCGCAACCGCGGCGTGGCCGAGACGACGGCGCCGCTGCTGCTCTTTCTCGACGCCGACTGCCTGCCCGCGCCCGACTGGGTGGCCACCGCGCGCGCCGTGGCCTCCCGCGCGGATCTGACCGGCGGGCGCGTCGAGGTCTTCGACGAGACGCCGCCGCCGCGCAGCGGGGCGGAGGCCTTCGAGGCGGTCTTCGCCTTCGACTTCCGCCGCTATGTCGAGGTGCAGGGCTTCTCGGGCACCGGCAACCTGCTCACCCGGCGCGATGTCTTCGCCGATGTCGGCCCCTTCCGCGGCGGCGTCTCGGAGGACCGCGACTGGTCGTTCCGCGCCACCGCGAAGGGCTACCGGCTGCGCTACGAGGACGCGCTGCGCGTGGGCCACCCCGCGCGGGCGGACTGGCCCGCGCTGCGCGCCAAGTGGCGGCGCATCACGCAGGAGATGTTCGGCCAGACCGGCGGCGGCGCGGGCGCGCGGCTGAAATGGGCGCTGAAGGCGCTGGCGATGCCCGCGAGCGTGCTGGCGCATCTGCCGCGCGTGCTGGCGAGCCCGCGGCTATCGGGCCCGGGCGAGCGGCTGCGGGCGGCGGCCACCCTCGCGCGGCTGCGGCTCCTGCGCATGGCCTGGATGCTGCGCCAGGCGGCGGGCGGGCGGATCTGAGCGGCGGAAAGCGAAAGGGGCCGCGCGAGGCGGCCCCTTTCCCGAAGATTTCGGCGCCTTGGCTCAGGCCGCCTTGCGGCGGCGGCGCAGCGCGGCCACGCCCCCGAGCGCGGTGAGCAGCAAGAGGCCACCGGCGGGCAGCGGCACCGGCGCGATCTGCAGCGCGGCCAGCGCACCGTCGGCGACGCCGCGGTTGTCGTTGACGCGGCCCACCGTGAAGGTGATCTTGCTGGCGAAGAGGTTGAGGCCCGTCACTTCGGCATAGCCGCCCTTCGGCACGCCGTTCGCCAGGTTGAACATGAGTACGGTCGCGGGGTCGCCCGCGCTGGCGCCGGCATCGACGGTGAGGATGCCGCTCTCGCCGTCCTCGCCATCGAGCTGGAAGAGATCGAGGAAGGCGAAGCCGAGGATGTTCACCTCGTACGCCTCGTCGCCCTTCCAGAAGGACAGCATGATGTTCTGCGGCGGCTCTGCCGCGATCTCGTCGTCGCTGATGCCGAAGCCGTCGGTGTCGAAGGCGAGATTGAAGGTCTGTCCGGCGAAGGGCGTGATGCCGTCGAACGCCTGGTCGTTGTTCGGCGCATCGGGATCGCCCGTCATCGTCCAGGTCACCCCGCCGCCGAGGTTGCCGAAAAGCCCGACCCCCGCCGCGGTGAAGTCGATCACCGTCGCCGATGCGCCCGTCGCCATCAGCGCCGAGGCGGCCAGGCCGTAGAATGCACTCCTGATCGTCATGTTAACCCCCACATACAGATTCCAGATTTCCGCTCGCAAGCAACATATCACGATTCCGTGCCCCGCAACATGGAATCCGCCGGGATGTCCGGATTTTTCCTTATTTGCGCCATAAACTCCAGGCGAGCGCGGCGTGACTCATCCAATCCCGGGGTGGTTGTTTCCCGCCCGCGCCCATCCCGCCGGAAAAGGCCGGAGTGTTTCGCGCGCAGGCGCTCCCCAAGGGTGCCCGGGCCGGGGCCGATTCCCCGTCAGCCCTTCCGCCGCCGCCGGATCAGCGCCACGCCGCCGAGCGCGGCGAGCAGCAGCAGCCCCCCCGCGGGCAGCGGCACCGGCGCGATGCTGATCGAGACCGCCCGCGCGGGCAGGGCCGCGAAACTGGCCAGAGAGGTCGCCAGAACAAGAGACGCAAGAACACCGGATACACGCATGACGACCCCCCCGACCTGATCGCAGCCTACCTTCCGGCCATGCCGCCGCACCACCCCCGCCGTCATTCCTGCGCCGCGTCCGCGCCACATTCCCGCCGTTTTTCAGGCGGTTGCCGACCCGGCCCTGCGCCGCCGGAAACGGAAAGCCCCGGCCGATCGTCCCTGCCGGACAGACAGGCCCTGCCGCCGCCGCGCATTGTTTCCGAACCCGGCGCGCCGCGCCGGTTCTCCGCTCATTCTGCCCGCGAGTGATTCGCCGTCTCAGCGCTCTTCCGGGAAGAGCGCCGGGTCGGCATAGGCGCCCGGCTCGATCAGGTGGCGCGGCAGCAGGACCGAGATGAAGGAGGGGGCACTGTCCTGCGCGCCGTTATGGGCGAAGACGCCGATGTCGATGCGCGCCGAGCGGATCTCGCCGCGCCCCGGCACCGGGCGGGGGTTCTGCCAGTCGATGGTGATGCGCGCGCGGCGCCCCTCCGCGTCGAGCGGCTCGATGCGGGTGCGCGCCGGGTCGCCGCGCAGCAGCACCCAGGAGAAGCGCAGCGCGCGCCCGTTCGGATCCTCGGTAGCCGCCGCCGAGACCAGCATGCTGCGCCGCCCGCCCTCGCCCCGCCAGACCCGGGCGAGCGCCGCGGGCGTGTCGAAGAGCCGCTCGCCCGGCGGCGCGCCCTCGTCGGCGAGCGCCGGGGCCGGGTCGAAATCCTCCGCCTCCACCGAGAGCCGCACCATGGGCGGCACCTCGCCGGGGGCGAGCGCATTGGCGATCCCCACGAGCCGCACCGGGTCGATGTCCTCGCCGCGGAAGACCGAAGGATGCGCCGCGCCCGAGAGATAGGCCCCGCGCACCGGCGCCGGGGCGAGGCCGCGCCGCCAGATCATCTGCACCGCGGGGCCGAGGAGACCCTTCTCGCGCAGGAAGGCCTTGGTCTCGGGGCGCAGCGCGGCGAGGATCAGCGCCAGCGCCTCGAGATGCGGCCTGTCCGAGCCCGAGGAGCCCTGCGAGACGAGGTAGTAGGGCGTGTTGGCCGGGAAGAGGTCTCCCTGCTCCGGATCGTGGTCGCGGTGTTCGGGGAAGACGTGGATCTGCCCGGCGAGATAGTTCTGGTAGAGCGCGAGCGCCCCGCCCGGGCGGGTCAGCGCCAGCCGCGGCAGCGAGCGCCAGCGCGCCCCCGCGGTGACGGCGGTCGAGGAATTGCCGATCAGCGGCGCATCGAAGAGGAAGGGCCCCGGCAGCCCGTAGTCGAGCCCGGCGGCGCGCGCCTCGGGCATGTAGTGCACCTCGGCGAGCCCGGGGTGGTTGCCCGGGTCGAGGCGCGAATGGCCGCGGTCGCGGTTCTCGTAGAGATCGCCCGCATTGCCCGCCGCCCGCCCCTGCGCGAGCAGCGCGCGCAGGAGCCGCCGCGCCGGGTCGTCGCCCGCGGGCGGTGGCGGCGCGGCCGCGGGGAAGACCG
>PHEG01000469.1 GCA_002842835.1 Alphaproteobacteria bacterium HGW-Alphaproteobacteria-2
ATCGAAGACCCGCGGCCAGTCGCGCCAGTGTCCGCTCGCGAAGGCATCGCGGCAGAACCAGAGACCGAGCGCCAGCCCCGACCATTCGGCGATGAAGGTGGCCACCGCCACTCCCTCGACGCCCCAGCCGAGGCCGAGCACGAACAGCAGATCGAGCCCGATATTGAGCCCGTTCATCAGCAGCTGGATCCCGAGGACGGCGCGCGTGCGCTCCTGCGCGATCAGCCAGCCTGTGAGCCCGTAGAGCGAGATCATCGCGGGGGCCGACCAGACGCGGATCGCCATGTAGCTCTCCGCCAGCCGCTCCACCTCGTCCGAGGCGGGCGAGAGTGCGAAGCCGAGCCGGAAGAGCGGCAGTTGCAGCGCGATCACGGCGAGCCCGCCCGCCGCGCCGATCATCAGTGCGCGCGACAGGATGGCCGAGGCTTCGGGTGCGTCGCCCGCACCCGTCGCCTGCGCCACCAGCCCGGTGGTTCCCATGCGCAAAAAGCCGAAGATCCAGTAGACTGCGGTCAGCACGATCGCGCCGATGCCGACCGCGCCGATGGGCTCGGGCAGGCCCATCTGCCCCACCACCGCCGTATCGACCGCCCCGAGGATCGGCACGGTGGCGTTCGACAGCACGATCGGCAGTGCGATGTGCAGAACCCTTCGGTGGGTCAGCGGCACGGGCCCGGCCGCGTCAGCCATCGCGTCCCGGCATCAGGAAATGCCCCGTCGCCTGGGCGAAGAGCCGTGAGCGGTTGTCCTGCCAGGCCTCGACATGCACCGAGGCATAGCGTCGGCCGGAGCGGTTCACCCGCGCCCGCGCATAGGCATCGCGCGGCAGGCCGGTGCGCAGGTAGTCCACCGTGAAGTCTATGGTCTTGGGCAGCCGCGGAAGGTTGCCCGCCTCGAGGCTGTCGAGCCCGATGCGGCCCGCCTCCATGTCTTCCCACAGATAGGTCCAGGAGAGCTCGATCACCGCGGTCAGTTCCAGAAATGCCGCCGTCACGCCGCCATGCAGCGCGGGCAGGAACGGGTTGCCGATCAGCCGTTCGTCGAAGGGCAGCGTGGCGCTCAACTCGTCGCCGCGCCGGTCGAAGCGGATGCCGAGAAAGCGTGCATATGGCACGCCCGCGACCAGCGCCGCCAGCACGCCGTCGCGGCGCTGCTTGATCGTCTGCACGGGCTCTGGCTTGCGGCTCATGCCTCGGCCCCCCCGCGCTCCAGGGTGAAGGCGCCGGTGGCGGTGGCAACCGGTGCACCCTCTTCCTCGTCGCTGGCGGTGGCCCGCACGAAGGCCACCGTGCGGGTGACATGGTAGCATTCGGCATGCGCCGTGATGCGCTGGCCCGGAGTGGCGGCGCGCATGTAGTCGATGCGCAGATCGAGGGTTGCGGTTCCAAGTGCCGCCGTCGGGTGCGCCAGCACCGCGGCGCCACAGCAGGTGTCCATCAGCGCCGAGACCGCGCCGCCATGGATCACCCCGGTGCGCGGGTCGCCGACGAG
>PHEG01000470.1 GCA_002842835.1 Alphaproteobacteria bacterium HGW-Alphaproteobacteria-2
GCCATGTGATGTCACTCCGTCTGATCAGGCTCGATACGTAACCCCGGACCGTGCGGATGCAACCTTGACCCGGCCTCCCCGCCCGCGCATCCCTTGTGCAGGGCGGCACAGCGGAGGTAGGCATGGGCAGGCGGCACGGTGGGCAGATCCTCGCGGACCAGTTGAAGATACAGGGCGTGCGGCGGGTCTTCTCAGTGCCGGGCGAGAGCTTTCTCGCCGCCCTCGACGGGCTGCACGAGAGCGGCATCAAGAACATCGTCTGCCGTCACGAGGGGGGTGCCGCGATGATGGCCGAAGCCACGGCCAAGCTGACGGGCCGCCCGGGTGTCGCCTTCGTCACCCGCGGGCCCGGGGCCACCAACGCCTCGGCAGGCATCCATATCGCGCGGCAGGATTCGACGCCGCTGGTGCTTTTCGTCGGCCAGATCGAGCGCGCGCACCGCGACCGCGAGGCCTTTCAGGAGGTGGACTACCGCGCCTACTTCAAGCCGATCGCCAAATGGGCCGCCGAGGTGGACCAGACCGAGCGGCTGCCGGAATACGTCTCCCACGCCTTCCACCTCGCTCAGTCTGGCCGCCCGGGGCCGGTGATTCTGGCGCTGCCCGAGGACATGCTGTCGGCCGAGGCCGATGTGCCCGACATCCCGGCGGTGGCGCCGCGCCCCTGTTCGGTCTGCGACGACGAGGTGGACGCGGTGCTCGCGCAACTCTGCCGCGCCGAGCGCCCGCTGGTGATCGCCGGCGGGCCCAACTGGTCAACCGAGGCGTCAAGGAACCTCGCGCGGTTCGCGGAGTCGTTCGACCTGCCCGTCGCGGTCTCCTTCCGCCGCCAGGACCGGATCGACAACCGCCATCCGCATTACGCCGGCGATCTGGGCGTCAGCGTGAATCCGCGCCTCGCGGCGCGGCTGAAGGCCGCCGACTGCCTGCTGGTTCTGGGTTCTCGGCTCGGCGACCCGGTGACGAAGGGCTATTCGCTGGTCGATCCGGCGGCGCCGGGCAGGACGATCATTCACGTCCACCCTGACCCCGACGAGGCGGGCCGCGTCTACCGCCCCGATCTGGCCATCGCCGCGCCCGCGCCCGACATGGTGAAGCGGCTGGCTGCGCGCCCCGCGCCCGAACATCCCGACTGGGCGGAATGGACCCGCGCCGCGCGCGCCGATCACCAGGCCTGGCTGAGGCCCGACCCGACACCGGGCGCGGTGAAGCTCGAAGAGGTGATGTGCTGGCTGTCGGACAACCTGCCCGGCGATGCGATCATGACGAACGGCGCGGGCAATTTCGCCGCCTTTATCCACCGCTATTTCCTCGCCCGTGCCTTCCCGGGGCATCTGGCGCCCACCTCGGGCTCGATGGGCTACGGCATCCCGGCGGCGGTGGCGGCGAAACTGGAGCATCCGGAAAAGGTGGTGGTCTGCGTCGCGGGCGACGGCGACGCGCAGATGACGCTCAACGAGTTCTCCACCGCGCGGCAGTATGGCGCGGCC
>PHEG01000471.1 GCA_002842835.1 Alphaproteobacteria bacterium HGW-Alphaproteobacteria-2
CGGCGGCGTGCCGCCAAGCTGCATGCCCGGGAAGATCTGCACGTCGATGCGCCCGCCGCTGTCGCGCTTGACGTTCTCCGCCCAGGTCTCCAGCACCAGCTTCGGCACGTTGGCCTGCGGCGGCAGGAAGTGGTGCATGCGCAGTGTCACCTCCTGCGCCGAGGCGGCTCCAGCGGCCAGGCCCAGCGCCAGTGCGCCCGCCACGCCAAGAATGTGTCTGCGGCTTATGGTCATGATCTCTTTCCTCCCGTTGGTGTGCGATGGTCGTTGGTTCGCATCGGCAATCGTAATAAAACATAACTTTCTCGCCCGCGCTACCGGGATTTTTATCGCCCGTGATACGCCCGGCCACGGCTTGCGCATCCTGCGTGAGATCGCCCATGCTGCTTCTGCCCGAAGGAGCGCGCTGCAGACATGGCCGACCCCGACAACGAGACCATACTTCTTCGCGGCGCGCGTATCTACCGTTCTGCACAGGACAGGCGCCCGGCCTCGGCGCTGCTGGTCCGCGCGGGGCGCGTGGCCTGGATCGGCGATGGCGCGGATGCACCGTCGACCCGGAGAGTCGTGGACCTCGGCGGTTCCACCGTGCTGCCCGGGCTCACGGATTGTCACCTGCACCTCTTCTCGCTCGCGCTTGCGCGACGCCAGATCGCGTTTTCGACCCTCGCACCCGACAGCATCGCCGGGGTTCTCGCGCTTCTGCGGCAAGGTGCGGGGCGCTTCGGCCCCGGAGAATGGGTGCAGGGCTGCGAGATCAACGAGGACAGGCTGGCCGAACGGCGGCTGCCGACGCGGGCGGAACTTGATGCTGCCTTCCCCGAACGGCCCGTGCTGCTGCGCCGCTACTGCGGTCATGCGGCGGTTTTCAACACCATGGCCATGCATTCGCTGGGCATCCCGGAAGCGGCACCCGATACGCAGTTCGGCCATTACGGTCGCGCGGCAGACGGCACACTCGACGGTTCCGCCTGGGAGCGCGCCGCCGAGGCGATCTTCCGCCGCGCCCCCGGGCCCGACCCGGCGCAGATGGCGGCAGACATCCGCGCCGTCCTCGGCGAGTGCCTGCGCCTCGGCATCACCGCGCTTTGCGAGGCCGCGGTGGGCTTCGTCATCGGCTACGACCGCGAGGCCGAGGTATGGGAGAGGCTGAGGGGCGCTCCCGGACCGCTGCCGGTGCGAATGGGCTTCATGGCGCAACTGACCGCGGCAGAGGCCGCGGCCCGCGGGCTCTCCCCCACGTTGGGGCCGGACTGGACAGCAGACACGCTGAAGTTCTTCGCCGATGGTATCATCGGCGGGCGCACATCGGCGCTGACCGAGCCGTTCTGCGACCGGGGAGGCTGCGGTGGCTTCGTGCTGCCCGAAGCGCTGCTGGCGGACGAGATCTTCGCCGCCCACGCCGCGGGCTGGCGCGTCGCGGTGCATGCTACCGGCGACCGCGCCATCGCCCATGTGGCCGAGAGCTTCGAGCGCGCCCAAGCGGCAGC
>PHEG01000472.1 GCA_002842835.1 Alphaproteobacteria bacterium HGW-Alphaproteobacteria-2
TCGGTGAAGACGGCGGTGGGCAGTGTCTCGCCGCTGGCGATCCGCGGCAGCCAGTGGAGTTTCTGGTCTTCCGTGCCTCCGCCGAGGATCAGTTCGGCGGCGATCTCGGACCGGGTACCGAGGCTGCCCACGCCGATGTAGCCGCGCGAGAGTTCCTCCGAAACGACGCACATCGCCGCCTTCGAGAGCCCGAAGCCGCCGTATTCCTCGGGGATGGTCAGCCCGAAGACGCCCATCCCCGACATCTCGTCGATGATCTCCATCGGGATCAGCTCGTCGGCCAGGTGCCAGCCGTGGGCGTGCGGCACCACCCGCTCGTCGGCAAAGCGGCGGAACTGATCGCGGATCATCTCGAGTTCGTCGTCGAGTCCAGAGGCGGCGAAACCCGCAGCGCCGCGCTCGTCGAGCAGCGCCGCGAGGCGGGCGCGGGCGGCGGCGGTGTTGCCGCGACGCATCAGCAGGCGCACTTCGGGGGCGGCAAGCGCGCGGGTGTCCTCCTCGGTCAGACCGATGTCGCCGAGGCGCGCGATCTCGCCCTGGCTCATGGGGATGCCGCCCGCGATCTGCGCGAGGTATTCGCCGAAGGCGATCTGGTGGATCATTCTCTCGGGCTCGCCGAAGCTGCCCTCGGCTTCCAGGCGCTCGGCCCAGCCCTGCATCTGGCGCAGGCTCTCGGCGCAGGTGGCGAGCCAGGCTAGCGCGTGGGCAGCGTGCTGCTCCGCCTCCAGCCGGTCGCCGGGGCTCCACCGCAGCCGCGGTGAGCACGGTAAGATCCGGCAGGAGGGCCGACTCGCTTGCGCCGATGGTGCTCATCTGTTTGTCCTGTCCGTCATGCGCCATTGTGCCACCCTTTGCCGCCTCGTGTCATGCCGCATCGCCTCTAGCGGCTTTGCTGGTGCAGCGCAACATTGCTTCGCAAGAACGTACATTTACGCACGGATATGTCGCATGCGCCGCGCCGGTCAAGCCTGGAAAGAGGCTGCACCATGAGCTTGCCCGATCTCGCGCCGCATCTTCTGGTTTTCGTCGCGGCGATCACGCTTTTTGCGGGATTCGTGAAGGGCGCGGTGGGCTTCGCCATGCCGATGATCATGATCTCGGGCTTCGCCTCGGTGCTGGCGCCCGATCTGGCGCTTGCCGGGCTTATCCTGCCGACGCTCGCCACCAACCTCGCGCAGGGCCTGCGCGATGGGCTCAGCGCCGCCTGGACGGCCTTCGCCGGGCACTGGCGGCTCAACCTTCCGATCATGGGGATGATCCTGCTCTCGGCGCAGCTCGTGGTGGTGTTGCCTCAGCCGGTGCTGCTGGCGCTGCTGGGCGGGCCGGTGCTGGCCTTCTCGCTTCTGCAACTCTTCGGCTGGCAGTGGCGCATTGCACCCGCGCGGCGGCGCATAGCAGAAGTGCTGACCGGACTGGTGGCTGGGTTCTTCGGCGGCTTCTCGGGGATCTGGAGCCCGCCGGTGATCGCCTATCTGACGGCGCTCGACCTGCCCAAGCGCGAACATGTGCGGGTGCAGGGGATGTGTTACCTTGCGGGTTCGGTGTTTCTTGTCGCAGCGCATCTGCGCTCGGGGGTGCTGAACGGCGCAACGCTGCCCGTCTCGGCGGCGTTGGTTGTGCCCGCCTTCCTGGGGCTCTGGGCCGGGCGGGCGGTACAGGATCGGCTCGATCAGCAGATTTTCCGTCGCGCAACACTGCTGTTTCTGGCGATCGCCGGAGCGAACCTGCTGCGCCGGGCTCTGATGGGGTAAACTTTCCACGGGCCTGCGCGCGGGGCAACCAGCCGGGCATGAGTATTTGAGGAAAGATGAAACGGGGGCCAGAGACCGGGCGGCAGGACTTCCACGGAGTTGGCTACTGGCCGGGGCTTCTGGATGCACCAGCGCAGACGGCACTGCTCGAGGACGTCCTCGGTGTGATGCGGACGGCCCCGCCACTGCGCATGATCACGCCGGGCGGGCGCAGGATGTCAGTCAGCATGACGGCAGCGGGGAGCTTCGGCTGGGTATCGGACCTGGCGGGCTACCGCTACGCCGCGCGCCACCCGCAGGGCATGGCCTGACCGGAATGCTGCCTCGTCAATCTCTACGACGTGGCGGCGCGCATGGGTCTGCACCAGGACCGCGACGAGGCCGACTTCACCCAGCCGGTGGTGTCCGTCTCGCTGGGCGACGACGCGCTGTTTCGCCTCGGCGTTGGCGCGGGGCGGGCGCCGTCGCGCAGCCTCTGGCTGCGCTCGGGCGACGTGCTGGTGCTGGAGGGCCCGTCGCGGCTGGCGTTCCACGGCATCGACCGGCTGCGCCCCGGCTCGTCGCTGCTGGTGCCGGGCGGCGGGCGCATCAACCTGACGCTCCGGGTCGTCACCTGAGACTCAGCGCCCCGCCTCCCAGCTTGCCGAGGCGTGGCGGCGGGTGAAGAACTCGCCCATCAGGCCCAGCATGATGAAGACCAGCGCGAACCACAGCGCATAGTCGGGGTTCGTGGTACGCGGCAGGTAGTTGATGAAGATCGCCCCGCGCGCCTGATCGATGGTGTGGAAGAGCGGGTTCCAGGCGAACATCGGCAGCATGTAGCCCGGCAGCGTGTTGGCCACAAACATCTTGCCGGAAAAGATCATGTTGGCGCGTCGGTAGAGCTGCGAGACGATCGCGACGAAGCGCGGCAGCCAGGGCTTCAGCGCCAGCAGCACGGTGCCGATGGCCGCGCCGCAGAACCAGGCGAGAAAGAAGAAGCGCATCATGCCCACCGGATCGTCGATCACGATGGGCCGGATCATCGTATGGGTGGCGAAGAGGATCACGCCGAAGGCAAGAAGCTGCTGGTAGAGCGAGGCAAGCGCCGCGCCGGTGATCGCCACGACAGTGTTCATCGGCGCATGCAGCATCATCGCCGAGGTCGGCCCCTCTGCAGA
>PHEG01000473.1 GCA_002842835.1 Alphaproteobacteria bacterium HGW-Alphaproteobacteria-2
GTTTGCATGGCTTGGTCCCTCTGTGCCGCTTCGGCGAGAATAGAGCCTGCGAGGCGCGAAAGCCAAGGCCCGCCGCCCCTTGCCCGCCGCCCTGCCGCGACTATGCTGGCGCCATGCCGCCCGCCGCCGCCATCGCCAAAGCTCCACCGCTCGCCGTCGCGACCCTCCCGGGGCCGGAGGCGACGGTTCGGCTTGCGCAGCCCATGGCCGGACATCTGCGCGCCGGCGATGCGATCCTGCTCGAAGGGCCGGTGGGGGCAGGTAAGACGCATTTCGCCCGCGCCCTCATCCGGGCCCTGCAACACCACGCCGGGGCTGAGCCCGAGGAAGTGCCGTCGCCCAGCTTCACACTCGTGCAGACATACCGGGCGGGCGAGCTGGAGATCTGGCACGCCGATCTCTACCGGCTGGGAGATGTCGGCGAACTTGCGGAACTGGGGCTCGACGAGGCTTTCGAGCGCGCGCTGGTTCTGGTCGAATGGCCCGAAAAACTTGGGGATATGGCGCCGACAGATGCGCTGCGGCTTGTCTTCTCTGTCCCGGCGGGGGCTCCCGATACCCGCCAGATATCCGCCCGGGGCAACGCACGCTGGGGCTGGGTGGCGCGGGCGCTGGCCGCGGCGGCGGCATGACCGCGGGGCGCGATGCAAGCGTCTTTCTCGCCCGGACGGGATGGGACGAAGCAGTGCGCGCGCCGCTCGCCGGCGACGCCTCCAACCGCCGCTACGAGCGGTTGCGCCAGGGCGCGGAGCACGCCGTTCTGATGGACGCCGATCCCGCGCGTGGCGAGGACGTGCGCCCCTTCCTCGCCATCGCGCGGCATCTCTCGGCGCTGGGGTTCAGCGCGCCCCGGGTTCTGGCCGAGGACGTGGAGAACGGTTTTCTGCTGCTCGAGGATCTGGGCGACGATCTCTATGCCCGGGTCGTGGCCCGGCAACCGCAGGCGGAGATGGAACTTTACGGCGCGGCGGTAGACGTGCTGGCCGCGCTGCATGCCCATGCCCCGCCCGAGGGGCTGGCCGACTACGGGCCTCAGGAGATGGGCAAACTCGCCGCACTGGCAGCCGAGTGGTATATGCCCGGGGCCACCGGGCGGGCGGCCCTCGCGGGGCTGGCGGCAGAACTTGCGGGCATTGTGACCGAACTCACCATGCCGCTGATGCCCGCACGACCCGTGCTGGTTCTGCGCGACTACCACGCCGAGAACCTGCTCTGGCTGCCAGCGCGCGCAGGCGTGGCTCGGGTGGGGCTGCTCGATTTCCAGGACGCGCGCGCAGGCCATCCGGCCTATGACCTGATCTCGCTCACCGAGGATGCGCGGCGCGATACCACGGCGGATCTGCGTGCGGCGATGACGGCGCGTCACTGCACGCTGACCGGCACCGAGTCCGAGGCGTTCGGCACCGCCTGCGCGCTCCTCGCCGCGCAGCGCAACCTGCGCATCCTGGGCGTTTTTGCCCGCCTCGGGCTGCGCGACGGCAAACCGG
>PHEG01000474.1 GCA_002842835.1 Alphaproteobacteria bacterium HGW-Alphaproteobacteria-2
GCACATCGTGCGCGGCCCCGGGGCGACCGCCTTCCTCGACTGGCTCACCTGCAACCGGCTGCCCAGGGTGGGGCGCATCAACCTCACCTACGCGCTGACGGATGCGGGCACCACGCGCACCGAATACACCATCGTGCGCCGGGGCGAGGACGACTATTATCTCGTCTCGGCCGGGGCCTGGGCCGCCTATGACGGCGACTGGCTGTGCAAGGCCGCCGAGGACCGGCGCGCCGATCTCGGCTGGATCGAGGTGCACGAGGTAACGAACCAGTGGGGCGTCTTCGCCATCGCCGGGCCGAAGTCGCGCGACGTGCTGGGTGCGCTGGTGCGCGATGCCGCGCCGGAAACGGTGCTCTCGAACAAGCGTTTCCCCTGGTTGTCGATGCGCAACATCGAACTGGGCATGTGCCCGGTGATGGCGATCCGCGTGGCCTATACCGGCGAGCTGGGATGGGAGTTGCATCATCCGATCGAGATGTCGGCCTACCTGTGGGACCAGCTGATGCAGGCGGGCGCACCGCACGGGATGGTGCCCTTCGGCGCGCGGGCGCAGAACTGGCTGCGACAGGAGAAAAGCTACCGCGCCTTCGGCAACGAACTGGGCCGCGACGCCACGCCGCTGGAAGCCGGGCTCGACCGCTTCGTCGATCTCGACAAGGATTTCCGCGGCAAGGCGGCGATGCTGCAGACGGGCATCCGCTCGCGCTGCGTGACGCTGCTGATCGAGGGCCCGGCGGATGCCGACCCCTGGGGCCGCGAAGCGCTCTACGCGGGCGGGACGCGGGTCGGGCGGCTCACCTCGGGCGGCTATTCGGTGCACTTCGGCAAGCAGATCGGCATGGGCTATGTCGGCCCGGACCACGCGGCGGTCGGCACGAAGCTCAAGGTCCGGATGCTGGGCGAGTTGTGGGACGCGAAAGTGGTGGAGGACAGCCCCTACGATCCGCAGAATGCAACGATCCGGGTGGACGGGTAGCCCGCGCCACCGCCCTCAGCCCTGCGGGGTCATGCCTGCACGGGCGCGGCCCCGCTCCAGCCCCAGCCGCCGCTCGCGGAAGATGATCGCGAGCCCGGCCCCGATCAGCACCGCCGCGCCGCCCAGCATGGGCCAGGTGGGCGCCTCGGCAAAGACGGCGTAGCCGATGACGAGCGCAAGCAGCATCGAGGCGTAATCGAAAGGCGCCACAACCGAGGCCGGGCCGTGGCGGTAGGCGGAAGTCAGGAACAACTGGCCCATAGACGATCGTGGGCGTGGCCTCCGTCGCCGTCAGCCGCCGCACGGTGACATGGGCGAGCGCCGCCGCCGCCGCGCCGCCCAGCGCCAGCACCGCGCCCAGCGTCTCGGAAGGCAGCGCCCCCGCCGCACCGCCGCCGAGCCTCGGCCAGAGGATGATCAGCACCCCGAGAAAGCCGAGCCCCACCATCGAGAGCCGGAAGGCACGCACCTGCTCGCCCAGCATCAGCGCCGCGAAGAGCACCACGAGGATGGGCGCGGCAAACGAGATAGCCGTCACCTCGGGCAGCGATAACAGCGCCAGCGCGGCGAACTTCATCGCCATGGCCGAGGTGCCAAGGATGCCGCGCCACAGATGCGCGAGCGGCCGCCGCGTGGCCAGCCCGCCGCGCAGCTCGCCGCGCAGGGCGAGCCAGGCAAGGATCACGGGAAGCGCGCAGAACGAGCGGAAGAAAACCGCCTGCCCGGGCGGGACCTCGGCGGAAGCAGCCTTGATGAGGGCGGCCATGACGGTGAAGAGCGTCACGGCGCAGAGTTTCAGCAGGATGGCGAAGCCGGGGCGCATCGTGACCGCAGGAGAATGAGGGCCGGGCCGGGCGGCCCGCCTCCTTATCGGCTGCGCCGCAGGTCTCTGCAATGGCCTCGCGGCCCTTGCCGCAGATGGCAGACGGCCCCGGGGTCGCGCCCGGGGCCGCCCGCGTCGTCCCGAGATACCGGTCAGGTGTGGTAGGCGCTCTCTCCATGGGCGGTGAGGTCGAGCCCCTGGCGTTCGTCGTCGCCCGCCACCCGCAGCCCGGTGACCGCCTTGACGATCATCAGGATCACGAGGCTCGCGATCCCCGACCAGAGCACGGTCACCGCTACCGCCTTGATCTGCGCGACAAGCTGGGCGCCCATGGTGCCCGCCTCGACGACGAAGCCGATGCCGCCCAGCGCGGGCGCGGCAAGGATCGCCGTGCCGAGCGCGCCGACGATACCGCCGATGCCGTGCACGCCGAACACGTCGAGGCTGTCATCATAGCCGAACCTGCGCTTGACCGTGGTAACGAAGAAATAGCAGGCCGGCGACACGGCGAGGCCGAGCAGGAGCGCGCCCACCGGGCCGCTCGTGCCGCAGGCCGGAGTGATCGCCACGAGCCCCGCGATCATGCCCGAGGCCGCACCAAGCCCCGAGGCCTTGCCACGGGTCATCAGCTCGACCAGCGACCAGCTCACCACCGCCGCCGCCGTTGCGATGAAGGTGTTGAGCATCGCCAGGGTGGCGCCCGCCGTCGCCT
>PHEG01000475.1 GCA_002842835.1 Alphaproteobacteria bacterium HGW-Alphaproteobacteria-2
CACCTGCTCTTCAGTGAACTTCGATCGCGTCATCGTCCGGTCCTTCGTTTGGCCCGGACTCTAACATCAGATGGAGGAGAAATCGGGCGTCAGGTCACGATCTCCATGCCCAGACCCCTCGCGGCGGCCGTCGCTGTTGACGCCGACGGCAATGATGAGCGCCACCGAGACAATGCGCCCGCCGCGACGGACCTTCAGGTAGGTTGCGCCGATCCATAGATACGGCCAATCGCCCTCGATGGGGCGGTCGAGGAAGGCCTTCACCTTGCCGTCGATCTCCTCGCAGAGCCGCGACACCGGGCTCTTGGAGATGCCGGACATGCCATCGCCTTGACCAGATCGTCGACGGATCGCGTCGAGATGCCCTGGACACAGGCCTCCTGGATGACCGCCGTCAGCGCCTTCTCTGCCATGCGCCGCGGCTCGAGGAAGCCGGGGAAGTAGCTGCCCTTCCGCAGCTTCGGGATGCGGAGATCGACGGTGCGGCCCGCGTCTCCCAGTCCCTGTCACAATAGCCGTTGCGCTGGGCCGTCCGAAGCGGCGACTTCGCGCCCCAGGCGGCGCCGGTTGCCGCGCCCACCTCCATCTCCATCAACTTCTCGGCCGCGAAGCCGATCATCTCGCGCACCAGATCGGCGTCCGGGGTTTTCTCGACGAGGTCGCGCAGGCTCATCATGTCATTGGTCATCGGTGGTCCTTCCAGAAAGGGGTTGGTTTCGACAGCCAGACCCCACTGGAACATCGCCGGTGACCACCTCAACCAGAACTTACACCACGCCCCGGAACAGCATCGCCGACAGGCAAATCCGGGCTTTCGATGGGCGGGACGGGCTGCCTGGAAAATGTAGTCGGCGGTCATGCATCCGCCCTTCGCCTCGCGGCATCTTCCGCAGCGCCTTGGCATGGCTTATGCAACGCCCATGCACGCGACGGCTTGCCAGTGATGTCTCCCGGCATTTCCCTGTCCCGCGATCTGGTGTTGATCGGCGGGGGCCACGCCCATGCGCTGGTGCTGCGCATGTGGGGGATGGACCCGCTGCCGGGCGCGCGGCTGACCGTGATCGACCCGAATCCGGTGGCGCCCTACACCGGCATGCTGCCCGGTCTGGTGGCAGGGCACTACCGGCGCGGGGAGCTAGAGATCGACCTCGTACGGCTGGCGCGCTTTGCCGATGCACGGCTGATCGTCGGCGCGGTCACGGCGATCGACGCAGAGGCGGGCCGCGTGACGGTCGCGGGGCGCGGAGAGATCGGCTATGACGCGGCGTCGGTCGATATCGGCATCCACGCGCAGATGTCCGACCTGCCGGGCTTTGCCGAACACGCCGTTGCGGTCAAACCACTCTGGCGCTTCGCCACCGCCTGGGAGGGTTTCGTTGCGCGAGCCGGGGCAGGACAGGCCGCGCCGCAGGCGGTGGTGATCGGCGGCGGCATCGCGGGCGTCGAACTGGCGATGGCCATGGCGCACCGGTTGCGGCGCGTC
>PHEG01000476.1 GCA_002842835.1 Alphaproteobacteria bacterium HGW-Alphaproteobacteria-2
TAGCGGGGGAAGCAACGCGGCGCAAGGTTCCGCTGCCACATGCCGCGGGGCGCCGCCCGGCGCCGGGGCGGGCTTGCGGCAGCTATCTCCTTGGGAGCATTTGCAAATGCCGTTTTTCCAATGCTTGCGAAGCAAAGCTGCGCGCGACTCGATCCGGCGGACGGATGCTTGCGCCGCTGAGGCGGATATGCTGCACATGCAGCAAGAACGAAGGGACGGAATCATGACAGAAGACGCGCGGCCCTACCGCTCGGTGCTCTACATTCCCGGCTCGAAGCCGCGCGCGCTGGAGAAGGCGCAGGGCCTGCCCGCCGACGCGATCATCTTCGATCTGGAGGATGCCGTGGCGCCGGGCGAGAAGCCCGATGCGCGAGCGCTCCTTGCCGGGCGGCTGGCGGCGGGCGGCTATGGCGCGCGCGCGCAGCTCGTGCGCATCAACGGCTTCGATACGCCCTGGGGTGATGACGACCTCGCCGCCATAGCCGCCGCACGCCCGCAGGCAGTGCTGCTGCCCAAGGTCAACGGCCCGGGCGACATCACCGCGCTGGCGGCGCGGCTCGATGCGCGGTCCGAGACGGCCGCGACCCGCATCTGGGCGATGATGGAAACCTGCGCGGGCGTGCTGGCGGCGCGCGAGATCGCCGCCGCCTCACCGCGGCTCGCGGGTTTCGTGCTGGGCACCAACGACCTCGCCAAGGAGATGCGCGCGCTGCCACGCCCCGACCGGCTGCCGCTGATCGCCGCGCTGTCGCAATGCCTGATGGCGGCGCGCGCCCATGGCCTCGTCTGCGTCGATGGCGTCTACAACGCCTTCCAGGACGAGGCCGGGCTGCGCGCCGAATGCGAGCAGGGGCGCGATCTGGGTTTCGATGGCAAGACGTTGATCCATCCCGCGCAGATCGCCACGGCAAATGCCGTCTTCGCGCCGACCGAAGCCGATCTCTCGCTCGCGCGGCGGCGCATTTCCGCCTATGAAGAGGCCGTGGCCTCAGGGCAGGGGGTCGCCGTGCTGGACGGGCAGATCGTCGAGAACCTGCATGTCGAGACGGCACGCGCCCTGCTGGCGAAGGCCAAGGCGATTGCGGTGATGGAGGACGCGCAATGAACCTGCTGCTTCTCGGTGTGGTGCTCTGGTGGGGCGGGCATCTCTTCAAACGCTTTGCGCCGAATGCGCGGGCGGGCATGGGAGACCGGGGCCGGGCACTTGCCGCCGCGCTGATCCTCGCGGGGCTGGTGGCGATGGTGCTGGGCTACCGCGGGGCGGATTATGCGCATGTCTTCACGCCGCCTGTCTGGGGCAAGCATGCCAACAACCTGCTGATGCTGCTGGCAGTGATCACCTTCGGCATGGGCATGGCAAAGGGGCGGCTCTGGACCTACATCCGCCACCCGATGCTGACCGGCGTTCTGCTCTGGGGCCTCGCGCATCTGCTGGTGCGCGGCGATCTGGCGTCGGTGATCCTCTTCGGCGGGCT
>PHEG01000477.1 GCA_002842835.1 Alphaproteobacteria bacterium HGW-Alphaproteobacteria-2
GAAGAAGCCCGTGGCCTTCGATTTCGCCACCCGCTGCGCCATGGTCATGGCTTCCGCCGCCGCCGTCGCCTCGTCGAGCAGCGAGGCATTGGCGATCTCAAGTCCCGTCAGGTCGCTGACCATGGTCTGGAAGTTCAACAGCGCCTCCAGCCGCCCCTGGCTGATCTCGGGCTGATAGGGCGTGTAGGCGGTATACCAGGCCGGGTTCTCCAGGATGTTGCGCTGGATCGCGGGCGGAGTGACCGTGCCGTGATAGCCCATGCCGATGAGCGAGGTCAGCACGCGGTTCTTTGCCGCGGTGACACGCATGTGCTCCAGAACCTCGCGCTCCGACATCGCACGCCCCCAGGCGAGCGGCTCCTTCTGGCGGATGCTCGAGGGCACCGTATCGTCGATCAGCGCATCGAGGCTGCCTGCGCCCACCTCCTCGAGCATCGCGGCCATCTCGGCGGGCGAGGGGCCGATGTGGCGGCGGTTGGCGAAGTCGTAGGGCAGGTAGTCGGTGGGCTCGAAGGCCATGTCACGCTCCCGGTCAACGGCGGCGGGACATCGCGCGCACCCCGCCTTTCATCCTTCTTCAGATACTCCCGCCGGAGGCGGAAATCGGCGTGCCGCGGTCAGCCGATCATCTCCTTGTAGGCGTCCTCGTCCATGTAGTCGTCGAGCGCCGAGAGATCGTCCACCTTCATCTTGAAGAACCAGCCCGCACCCAGCGGATCCTCGTTCACCAGCCCCGGGTTGTCGGCAAGTGTCGTATTGACCTCGACGATCTCGCCGTCGAGGGGCGCGAGGATGTCGGAAGCAGCCTTAACGCTCTCGATCACCACCGCGTCGTCGCCGCGCGCGACCACGCGCTCCAGTTCCGGCAGCTCGACGAATACGATGTCACCCAGTTGTTCAGCGGCGTGTTCGGTGATCCCGACCACCACGAGATCGCCCTCGACGCGCAGCCACTCGTGCTCTTCAGTGAACTTCATCGCAGTCTCCCTGTCTCAGCGTTTGTAGGAATGGGGATGGAAAGGCGTGGGGGCGACGGCGACGGGCAGCCGCCTGCCCCGCAACTCGCCCCAGAGCCGCGTGCCCGGGGGTGACAGGGCGGCAGGCACATAACCCATGGCCACCGGCCGGTTGGCGGAGGGGCCGAAGCCGCCGGAGGTGATGCGGCCCACGGGCGCGCCGCCCGTCTCCGCGATGTAGAGGTCCACCCCCTCGCGCATCGGCGCGCGGCCGTCGGGGGCGAGGCCCACGCGCAGCCGCGCCGGTCCTTCGGCCAACTCGCGCAGGATGCGCTCCGCGCCCGGAAATCCGCCCGCCCTCGCCCCGCCCGTCCGGCGCGCCTTCTGTATCGCCCATCCAAGCCCGGCCTCGACGGGCGAGGTGGTGGTGTCGATGTCGTGCCCGTAGAGGCACAGCCCCGCCTCCAGCCGCAGCGAGTCGCGCGCGCCCAGCCCGATGGGCGCCACCTCCGCC
>PHEG01000478.1 GCA_002842835.1 Alphaproteobacteria bacterium HGW-Alphaproteobacteria-2
CTGGAACAGGCCCATGTCGTCGCGGTAGAGCGGCGCGAACTGCGCCACGCCGCTCTCGGCGATCTGCGCCACGCGGCGCGCCAGCGCCTCGATCCCCGCGCCGCCCTCGGCCCAGTGGCGGCAGAGAATGGCCTCCGAGCCGTGCGAGCGGGCATAGCCGGTGACGGCAGCGATCTCGGCCTCGCTGTCGCCCGCGAAATGGTTGACCGCCACCACCACCGGCACGCCGAAGCCCTTCACGTTCTCGATGTGCCGCCCGAGATTGGCGCAGCCCTTCTCGACCGCCGCCACGTTCTCGGCGCCGAGATCGGCGCGCGCCACGCCACCGTTCATCTTCAAGGCCCGCACGGTGGCCACGATCACCACACAGTCGGGGGCAAGCCCCGCCTTGCGGCACTTGATGTTCATGAACTTCTCGGCCCCGAGGTCGGCGCCGAAGCCCGCTTCGGTCACCACGAAATCGGCGAGCTTCAGCGCCGTGCGCGTCGCCATCACCGAGTTGCAGCCATGCGCGATGTTCGCGAACGGCCCGCCATGCACGAAGGCGGGGTTATTCTCCAGCGTCTGCACGAGGTTGGGTTGCAGCGCGTCCTTCAGCAGCACCGTCATTGCCCCGTCGGCCTTCAGGTCGCGGCAGGTGATGGGCTCCCGGTCGCGGGTATAGGCCACGATGATGTCGCCGAGCCTGCGCTGCAGATCGCCCAGATCGGAGGCAAGACAGAGGATCGCCATCACCTCGGAAGCCACGGTGATGTCGAAACCGGTCTGCCGCGCAAAGCCGTTCGCCACACCGCCAAGCCCCACGACGATGTCGCGCAGTGCGCGGTCGTTCATGTCCATCACGCGCCGCCAGGCGATGCGCCGCTCGTCGATGCCCAGATCGTTGCCCCAGTAGATGTGGTTGTCGATCATCGCAGCGAGCAGGTTGTGCGCGCTGGTGATCGCATGGAAATCGCCGGTGAAATGGAGGTTCATCTCCTCCATCGGCACAACCTGCGCATAGCCGCCGCCCGCGGCCCCTCCCTTCATGCCGAAGCAGGGGCCGAGGCTCGCCTCGCGGATGCAGACCGCGGCGCGCTTGCCGATACGGTTGAGCCCGTCGCCCAGCCCCACGGTGGTGGTGGTCTTGCCCTCGCCCGCGGGCGTCGGGTTGATCGCCGTGACCAGGATCAGCTTTCCGTCAGGGCGATCCGCCAGACCGGCGATGAACTCGGCCGAGACCTTGGCCTTGTCGTGCCCGAAGGGCAGCAGGTGCTCGGACGGGATGCCAAGCTTGGCGCCGATCTCCTGGATGGGCTTCTTCTGCGCCTCGCGGGCGATCTCGATGTCGGACTTCACAGCCATTGCTCTCTCCCTGCGGGGGCGTTTGCCTGCCGCTTCTTAGCGTCGTATGCACCGCGGCACAGGGAAATTTCCGACCCCTCGCCCCCCGGGAACGGCGCGGCCCCGCATTGGCACGACCGTACGACCGCGGCGACCGAGAAGATCTTGATGATCCCGTTCTGCTCGATGCCGACAAGGCCAAGCGTGGCATCGAGCAGGAAGGTGATGCGCCCGGCATGGAAGCCCGCATGTTCCGTGAGCGAGCGGATGTCGCGGACCAGCGTCTTGACGCGGCCGCGCTGGTCGCGCGTGGTCTTGGCGGCGTCGAGGTGCTGCGCGATGGCGCCCGCGATGCGCTCGAAGGTCACGAGGCTTTCGCGGATCTTGGTGTTGAGCTCGCCGCGCTGGCCGATACGCTCCATCATCAGGCTGAATTCGCGCGCCTGCCGCGGGCGGCCCTTGCGCTCGCTGAACACATGCCGGGCGATGGCGTCGATCCCCTTGCCTTCGTGTTCCAGAAGATCGGCGACGCGATCCACCAGCGCATCGAGCAGCGCGAGCAGCACCGGTACCGCACCGGTTAGCCCATGGTCCGACCGCTGCGCGCGCTCGGCGAACAGGTTGATGGCGCGCGGCTCGTGATAGCGAAGCGTGACCAAGGCGCCGGGGGTCAGCACGAAGGTAATGGGGGCCAGCACCGGGTCGAGTGTCTGGCTCGCCGAGAGCACGCTGGCCGTCAGATAGACCGCGCCGTTCTCGGCATAGATGCGCGAGGAGTGTTCGATCTCGTCCATGTCCTCGCGTGTTGGCACGTCGATGCCCAAAAGCGCCTCGACCTCCGCCTCCTCGTCCTGCATCGGGTGCAGCATGTCGAACCAGACGGGCCGGGGCGCGGGGGCGTCGGGTTCGGCCGAGGGCGCAGGAGATGTGTCGAGTTTCAGCAAACGCCCGCCGGACACCGCATATTTCACCAGCATATCCACCCTCCAGCTCGTCGGGGTGAAGATAACCACAGGTCCTGGCGGCGAGAAACATGTTCCCGCGCGCCGCCGGGCAAAGCCCCGCCCGGCTTCAGGTCGGCTCGGGTTCCGGGCCGCCGGTGCCGGCCTTGTCGC
>PHEG01000479.1:0-2790 GCA_002842835.1 Alphaproteobacteria bacterium HGW-Alphaproteobacteria-2
GGTCTGTGCGGGCGGTTCGAAGACGTCGTCCACGATGCAGGTGACGCCATTCTTGAGGCTTTCAATTGCGCTGAGCATGGTGCGCAGATAAATCAGCCGGTCAGACAGCGGCTCGGCACCGAAGAGCGGATAGGCGGCGAAGATCCACAGATCGAGCGGCAGGTTGTGATACCTCCCCTTGAGCAGCGTCTCGCCGGAATGTGCGTGCGCGTTGACAAGTCCGGGAATGACCAGACGGTCGCGCCCGTCGATCACCCGCGCATCTGGCCCGTGCGGAAGCTCCGGCCCGATTTCGGCGATCTTGGCGCCCGAGATGCGGATATCCGCCCGGAAGGGCTGGTCGGCATGCGCCGCGTCCATGGCGATGAGCGTGGCGTTGCGGATGATCGTGTCCATGGCGCGCCTTCCCTGACCGTCACGGTTTGCGGCCCCGTTTCTTTTTCCGGCAGGATGTTCCGAATCAGAAATTGCATCAAGGGGGATACGGGGGAGAATTACAGGCACGAACTTTTTGGTGGAGAATCCGACTGTGCACGGAGGGTTGCGATTTTCTTATTCGCAGCTATTGTGTTCTGAAATGAAAACGGCGGCGGGAGAGGCGGGAATGGCCCGCACCACGGGGCCGGCGGACGGCCGGCGCTTCGACAAGAGCGATCTTCCGCGCATGGGGAGGGTGCTGCGCGAGCACCGTCTGGCGGCCGGGCTCAGCATGCGTCGGCTTTCAGCGCAGAGTGGGGTGAGCGTCTCGGCCATCCGGGCGCTCGAGGCCGGCGGGTCGAACCCGGCACTCGCTACCGTGCTGCCGCTAGTCGAGGCGCTGGGACTGGGCATTGACACGCTGGTGACCGAAGTTCGCGCCGCGCGCTCGGGCGTGGTGGTGCATCGCGCGGACGCGTCGGAGACGCTGCAAGCCGCCGAGAGAAGGGCGCTGCGGCTCTGCGAGGTGGCGCTGCCCGCCAAATCCGTGCAGCCGCCGCCGCGTATCTGCGCGGAGCATCCCGCGCTCGTCATGGTTCTCCACGGCCCGGTCATTGCCGGGCTCGAGGATGGCGGCCGGGCGCATCTCGAGGCAGGCGACAGTTATCACGCGGAAGCGGGGGCCGTCACATCCTGGGCCAATCCCGGGGCGCGCGAGGCGCGGCTGTTCTGCGTCGCGGACAGCAAGCGCGGCTGACCGGCACACGAGGGAGGGGACCGGCGCGATGGGCAAGGACGAACAGCTACGATATCTTGTCGCGACCGATGTCGGCGGCACCTGCACCGACACCATTGTCTTCGCCTCGGACGGGGCGATCCATATCGGCAAGGCGCTGTCCACGCCGCCGGATTTCGAGACCGGCGTGCTCGATTCCATCGCCTCGGCGACCGGGCCGATGGGGCTCTCGCTTCAGGCGCTCATGGGGCGCGCGCATCTCTTCATCCACGGCACGACGGTGGTGGACAACGCCGTGCTGACCCGCGACGGCATCCCGTCAAGACCGACCGCGCGCCCGCGCTGGTCGCGCGCGACGCGGTGGCGGGTCTGCCCGAGAGGGTGGATTGCGACGGCGAGGTGGTGCTGGCGCTCGACGAGGCGGCGGCGGAGGCGGCCGTGCGTTTCCTCGTCGAGGAGAAGGGGGTCGAGGCGCTGGCCGTCTCGCTGCTGTGGTCCTTCCTCAACCCGGCGCACGAGCGGCGCATCCGCGAGATCGTGGCACGGGTGGCGCCGCAGGCCTATATGACACTGTCGAGCGATATCGCGCCCCGCCCGGGCGAGTACGAGCGCACATCGACCGCGGTGATCAACGCCTATGCCGGACGGATCACCTATTCCTACCTCACCTCGCTGGAGCGGCGGCTGGGCGAGCACGGCTATGCCGGCGCCATCATGGTGATGCAGGGCTATGGCGGGCTCCTGCCGGCTGCCGAGGCCGCCGACCGTGCCGTGGGGATGATCGAATGCGGCCCGGCGGCCGGGGTGATCGGCGCCCGGGCGCTGGGCGGGCTGATGGGCGACGGCAACGTGATCGCCGCCGACATGGGCGGCACCACCTTCAAGGTGGGCGTGATCCAGAACGGCGAGATCGAATATGCGCGCGAGCCGATGGTGGACCGCTTCCACTATGTCGCGCCCAAGATCGAGGTTGTCTCGATCGGCGCGGGGGGCGGCAGCATCGTCTCGCTCGATCCGCGCACCAATGTGCCCCGCGTGGGGCCGCGCAGCGCGGGTGCGCGCCCGGGGCCGATCTGCTATGGCCAGGGCGGCGAGGAGCCTACGCTGACCGACGTGATGCTGCTGATCGGCTACATGGACCCGGGGCAGTTCCTCGGCGGGTCGATCACACTCGACCGAGAGAAGGCCGAGCGCATCTTCCGCGAGAAGATCGCCGATCCGCTGGGCCTGCCGGTGACGGAGGCCGCGATCGGCATCTACCGTGCAGGCCTTCGGCGGCAGTTGTTCCATGCTCGCGCCCGTCTTCGGCGAGGAACTCGCCGTTCGCCGCGTGGTGATCCCCTATACCGCCTCGGTCAACTGCGCCTTCGGGCTGGTCTCGGCCGATGTGGCGCATGAATACGCCCACACCGCCACTCTGCCCGCCCCGGCCCCGGCCGACGCGATCAACGCGATCTTCGCCCCGCTGGAGGCGCGCGCGCGCACCCAGCTTGCCGCCGAGGGCATCCCCGAGGAGCGGATGCGCATGGAATGGTCGATCGATCTGCGCTACTCGCGCCAGGTGCACGAGGTGACGACCACGGTGCGCGCGGACACGCCGCTGGACGAGGCCGGGGTGGCGCGGCTCGTGGACGATT
>PHEG01000479.1:2805-3783 GCA_002842835.1 Alphaproteobacteria bacterium HGW-Alphaproteobacteria-2
GCGGGCGGCATGGCCGAGGGGCGGATCTACGATTTCCAGCGACTGCGCCCGGGCATGGAGATCGCCGGGCCGGCCGTCATCCACACGCCGATCACCACCATCGCCGTGCAGGCGCGCCAGCGCGCGCGCATGGACCGCTGGCGCAACATCGTCGTCACCTTCGACGACCGCGCTACCTGAGGCTGAAGGGAGGCTCCCATGGACCCGATGACCTTCTCGATCATCCGTCACCGGCTCTTTCGCATCATCGACGAGGCGGTGATCACGCTCAAGCATGTGTCGGGCAGCGCGATCACAAACGAGGGCCATGACCTGATGGTCTCGCTCTACCGCGCCGACGGCACGCTGCTGATGGGGGGCGTGGGCTTCCTGCACCACCTGACCAGCGCGGCGGAGGCCTGCAAGGCGATCATCCGCCGCTTCGGCGAGACCATCCACGAGGGCGACGTCTTCCTGCTCAACGACCCCTACACGGCGGCGCTGCACACCTCGGACATCTATCTGGTGGCGCCCATCCACCATGCGGGGCGTCTGGTGGCCTGGAGCGCGTGTTTCGTGCATGTCTACGACATCGGCGCGATGAACCCCGGCGGCTTCAGCCCCGACTCGCCCGACATCTTCACCGAAGGCTTCAGCTCGCCCGGCATCCGGCTGATCGACCGCGGCGAGATGCGCCAGGACGTGCTCGACACTTTCCTCAACATGGTCCGCTCGCCCGAGATGGTCACGCTCGACCTGCGCTCGATGATCGCCTGCAACAATGTCGCCGGCGACCGGATGCGCGCGCTGATGGACAAGTACGGCGCCGAAACGGTGGACGAAGCCTGTGCGACGCTGGTCACGCAATCCGAGGACCTGTTCCGCACCCGGCTGCGCGAATTGCCCGACGGGCAGTGGCAGTCGCGCCAGTACATCGACGTGAAGGGCGAGACGGCGGTGGTCGCGCTGACCATGACCAAGACGGGCGACCGGCTGATC